>JBEAOJ010000138.1:0-4465 GCA_041164985.1 Verrucomicrobiota bacterium
CTTGAACGCCGGCTTTCCGGGAGCGGGAGACTTGGGGACAAAAGACGGCTTCTTCTTGAAACCCTTGGGCTGGGCAAATCCCTCGTCCATCGGAATCTCGACCGGCAGCGGAGCCGCCTTCGGAGGGTTGACGGGCTCCGATGATCCGGTTTGACCAAGGAGCATCGAGAAAAGGGCGGAGCAGAGCTCGGTGGCCTGAAACCCCTCCTCCATGAGACGGTCGGTGAACTGGGTCTGGTCGGAAAACTTCCCGGAGGCAAGGATGTCGCGCACCTTGCCAAAGAGAATCTCGGAACGCTTACCCTCGACCTCGGATGGGGTCGGAATCACTCCGCGACGAATGCGGGAATGGGTGAACTTCTCAAGATACTGGATCTTGTAGATGTCGCGGCCGCTCACGAAGGTCGCTGCCATTCCCTTGCGTCCAGCACGACCCGTGCGACCGATCCGGTGGACATAGTCCTCGGGATCATGCGGGAGGTCGTAGTTGATGACGACTTCAAGGTCATCGACATCGATGCCGCGAGCCGCCACGTCGGTCGCTACGAGGAACTCGAATTCCGAGTTCTTGAACTTGTTCATCACGCGGGTGCGCTGGGCCTGGGTGATGCCACCGTGGAGACGGTCAGCCGAGAATCCCTGCGCCAGCAAGGCGTCGGCCAGTTCGTCCACCATGCGCTGGGTGTTGCAGAAGATGATGCCGAGGCGGAATCCGTGAAAGTCGACCAAGCGGATCAGTGACTGGGTCTTCCCGCGCGGAGGAATCTCGTAGAACCACTGATCGATTGCGGGGGCGGTCACGTCCTTTCGTTCGATGGCGACGGTATGCGGATCGCGGGAGTAGCGGTTGATCAGCTCCTTGATCTGGCGGGAGAGGGTGGCGGAGAAAAAGACGGTCTGTCGCTCCTCCGGCGTGGCGTCAAGGATACGCTGGATGTCGTCGCGGAAGCCCATGTCGAGCATCCGGTCGGCCTCGTCGAGGATGGCAACCTTGAGCTGATCGAGCTTGAGGGTGCCGCGTTCGAGATGGTCGATGATGCGCCCCGGAGTGCCGATGACGATCTGAACTCCTTTCCTGAGCTCAAAGAGCTGGCGCTCGTAGGAGGCGCCGCCGTAGATGGGGACGGAATGAATGGAACGCTTGAAGGCGGTGAGTTGGTGCACCTCATCGGCCACCTGCTCGGCGAGTTCACGGGTCGGGCAGAGGATGAGTACCTGGACCGCCTTGCTGGCTGGATCAACCTTTTCGATGGCGGGAATGGAGAAAGCCGCCGTTTTTCCAGAGCCGGTCTGTGACTGGCCGACCAGATCACCCCCTGCAAGAAGAACCGGGATAGCGGCGGACTGGATCGGGGTGGCCTCTTCGAATCCGAGTTGGGCCACCGCCTTGAGAATTTCAGGCGAGAGACCCAGCCCGTCGAAGCGTTGTTTTTCCATAAGAGGAAGAGACTACGCCGGGAAGCGCCCCGCGTCACCAAGGAACGATCAGGAGAAAAATATGAAGGATGAGTTATGAATGATGAAAGTCCCAGCGTGTGCCATTGCTGCAGTCATCCCATCATACAATTGGGCTGTTGGACTGGGCCCGCATCGTCGGAATGGAAGTTCTGATGGGTAGGATCCCTTTTTCATCCCTCATATTTCATCCTTCATACTTTCCATTGTTCCACACTCGGGTCAGCTATGTCATCACTAACCCTGTGAGCAATGACATCCCTGAACACCACGACGTGATCGTGATCGGCGGCGGCGGCGCAGGGATGTTCTGTGCCTTCACGACCGCGAATCGCGGCAAACGGGTTCTCCTGCTGGAACACAATGATCAGGTCGGGAAGAAGATCGGGATCTCGGGCGGAGGACGCTGCAACTTCACCAACATCCACGCCACCGCGGCCAACTATCTCTCGGGCAACCCTGATTTCTGCAAATCGGCCCTGGCACGCTACTCCCCCTGGGACTTCATCACCCTGGTCGAGAAACACGGCATCCCTTACCACGAGAAGAAGCTTGGTCAGCAGTTCTGCGACGAGAGTTCGCGCCGCATCATATTGATGCTGGAGAGCGAGTGCCGAGAGGCCGGAGCGCGTCTTCTCTGCGGATGCCGCGTCGAGGATGTGGTGAAGAAAGACCGCTTCGAGGTGATCACTTCACGGGGATCCTTCACGTCGGATGCAGTCGTCGTGGCGACCGGGGGACTCTCCTTTGCCAAGCTGGGAGCCACCGACATCGGTCACCGGATTGCCCGGAAATTCGGCATCGGCGTCACCTCTTTGCGACCCGGACTGGTTCCCCTTACCTTCAGACCTCAGGAGCAATCGTTCTTCGAACCGCTGGCGGGAGTCTCCCTTCCCGTCCGCGTGACCCATGGAGGGAAATCCTTCGAGGAAGCGATGCTCTTCACCCACCGGGGCGTGAGCGGTCCGGCCATCCTGCAGATCTCCTCCTTCTGGAAAGAGGGAGAGGCCCTCTCCTTTGATCTTCTCCCCGACCGGGTGGAGTCCGAGAGCTTTTCCTCATCGCTACGGGGAGGCAGCACGGCCCTGCAGATTCTCTCCAAGGCATGGCCACGCCGCTTTGCCGAGGCGTGGTGCAAGCGCAACGCCCCGGACAAACCATTGGCCCGTTGCACAAGGCAGGAGACCGAGGCCCTCACGCGTGCGCTTCACGGATGGGAAGCCTCCTTTGCGGGAACCGAGGGATACCCGAAAGCCGAGGTCACGCTTGGAGGTGTTGAGACAGGCGAACTCTCCTCCAAGACCATGGAATCACGGAAAGTCCCCGGTCTGTATTTCATCGGAGAAGTGGTCGACGTGACCGGTTGGCTTGGCGGGTACAACTTCCAATGGGCATGGGCCAGCGCCCACGCCTGCGGAACGGCGGTATAGAGAAAGGATGAATGATGAGTTATGAATGATGAAAAGAAACCAGCCGCCGACCTATCCGCAAGGACGAAGACATTCGCCCTTAGGGAAGCGCTGATTAAATCCCATGAAGGCCGCTGAAGAGCATTTGCTGATTTTTGAAGGCGCGAGCGCGGGGCGATCCCCGCCGCGGTCTCGCCCGCGCGAGCAACGCCAGAAAAATCGACAACTGGCTTCAGCCCTCCGGGTTGCGGAGATAACCGGCCGGGGGCTGTGTTGGCTTTGCGGTTACAGCCCACTGCGGGGGTGCGCCCGCAAAGCCGCCTTGCCCGCGGCCCATTCTTCCCGCAACGGCCTCTATGCGATTTAATCAGCGGTTCCTTAGGGTGATCAGGCTCTATAGCGCCCTTCCAAAAAACACCCTGGCACAAACCCTCGGAAAACAGGTTCTGAGATCCGGGACTTCCGTGGGAGCGAATTACCGCGAAGCCAAGCGATCACGATCGAGAAACGAGTTCATTGCCAAGATCGGGGATTGCCTCAAAGAACTGGATGAAACCGCATACTGGTTGGATTTGCTGGTTGAATCAGACATTCTTCCAGTTCTGAAAACCAAGGAACTCAGCAGGGAATGTGATGAGCTCATCGCCATCCTGACGACGATTTCAAAGAGAACCATGGCTTCAACCCTTCATCATTCATAATTCATCCTTCATAATTTTCCCTCTGATGCGCCGCCGTAATCCTCATAAGACTTCCGATCCCCGGCGCGATACCGAGGAGGCCGTAGCCGGAGTCAGGCAGATCTATGCCGAACTGAAGGCCAATCCCCCGGAACGCAACTGCACGCTCCAGACCGAATGCTGCCGGTTTCACCTGACGGGTCGTACCCCGACACTCACAAAGGGGGAGGCCCTGACAGCCGCCAAAGCGGTGCGGGCCGCCGGTCGGAAGGAACTCCCGAAGCGGGAGGATGGAGCATGTCCGCTCCTCCACCCCTACACCTCCCGCTGCATGATCTACGAAGGCCGTCCCTTCGGCTGCAGGACACACTTTTGCGAGGCGGCGGGCGGCCCCTACACCCGCAAGGAAGTTACCGATTGGATCCGGAGGCTTGAGGAAATCGACGAACGACTGGGGGGTGACGGGGGGCGCGACATCACCGTGGCGATCCGCGACGCCCTGGAAGACCTGAAGTAGGAATTGGAAACACTGATCTGTCGGGAATCCGAGTTCTCTGCAGATTTTTTCAAACAGGATTATTCCTTAGGGACAGGGTTCCGGGAGCGGAAAAGGGGTTAAAAATGTTAGCCGTAACGCAGGCCTCAGGCCGAGGCCGGGATTGCAAAGTTAAAGCGTTACAAAGTGGTTCAAAACAGCCCTGATCTGATAATCGTAATGGCGAATTCAGAGAAATCATCGCAGCAGCAAGGGCCGAAGAGTTAAATCAAGGGTTTCAATACAGTCCCTTGTAACCTTTTAACGGGCCGCGTTTTTTTGAGCGTTAAAAGTTGATGGCGGATGGTCGGCTGAACTGCCACAAGGCAGGGCCGGAAGAAGGCAACAACCAACCATCCACCATGAAGGCGAACAAAAAAGCAAAA
>JBEAOJ010000139.1:0-3035 GCA_041164985.1 Verrucomicrobiota bacterium
CTCTCCCAGAGGGAGAGGGGAAAACTTCTGCTATCCACTCTTCTACCTCTGGGAGAAGGGCCGGGGGTGAGGGGGCCAGCCCTGTCGCTTATCGGGATGTGGCTGGCTTGTGCAAGGCGGCCACCATTGCGGAGATCGAAACGCAGGGGTGGAGCCTGAATCCCGGACGCTACGTCGGCGTTGCTGCGGGAGAGGATGTCAGCGACGAGGATTTCAAGGAACAGCTCGAGACTCTGAACGAAGAACTGACAGCGCTAAACGCCCAAGCCCGCGAACTCGAAGCAACCATTGCTCAGAACGTGGCGGAGATTTTGGAGGGATAAAATGGAAGCAGTCACAAAGCCTATCGCTGAACTGCTGGCAGCTGTTCCTCGTCAGGCGAAGGTCAAGAGCTCCGAATATCAAAAAGAAGGTGAGTTCCCGATTATAGATCAGTCTCAAGACGCCATTGCTGGATACTGTGATGATCCGGGAATGTTGTATCAGGGGGATCTTCCTGTGGTTGTTTTTGGAGATCACACTCGTGTTCTCAAGTATATTAACTTTCCGTTTTGCATTGGAGCGGATGGAACGCAGCTTCTAAGGCCGTTGGATGGAAACGATATTCGTTATTTCTACTACGCTCTTAAAAATGTCGACTTGAGGAACTACGGCTATGAACGGCACTTCAAATATCTCAAGCAGGAGACCATTTCACTTCCCCCACTTCCCGAGCAGAAGCGCATCGCTGGAATCCTCTCCGCCTACGACGAGCTGATCGAGAACAGCCAGCGGCGGATCAAGGTGCTGGAGACCATGGCTCGGAACCTCTACCGCGAATGGTTCGTCCACTACCGCAACCCCGGCCACGAAAACACCCCACTCATCCCATCCCCCCTCGGCGATATCCCGAAAGGCTGGGAGGTGATGAAGCTTGGCGAGATTCTGGAATTGAACTACGGAAAGGCTCTCAAGAAAGAGGATCGCCGTGATGGTAAGTTCCCCGTCTATGGATCAAGCGGGATTGTTGGAACTCACGATAGCAAACTCATCGAAGGGCCAGGCATTATTGTGGGGCGCAAGGGAAATGTCGGCAGCGTGTTTTGGTGTGATGATGATTTTTACGTCATCGACACAGCCTACTTCGTCACTTCATCTCTGCCGCTGCGATTCCTGTTCTATGTACTCCCCACGCTCAATTTCATCAACAGCGATGCGGCAGTTCCTGGACTGAGTAGGAATCAGGCGTACACCTTGGAGATCCTCGTTCCACCCTTGGTCTTGCTCACGAAGTTCTGTGCCCTAGCCGATACATTTGAGGGGCAAGTAGCCACGCTTCAACGCCAAATCCAAAACCTCCGCAGAACCCGCGACCTGCTCCTCCCCCGCCTCCTCTCCGGCCAGATTCCTCTTCAAACCCCCGCCACCCAAGTCGCATGAGGTTGCTGATTCCCGCACCCTTCTGCTCACTTGGACAGAGTGATTCTGTCACTGGCCGTGACAGAATCTTTAACGATCAACGGATCTTGGTTTCTTGGGGAATTGTGCAAGAGCCACTTGCACAAACGGTTCAGGAAGCCGCTTCAATTGTGCAACTGACGGTTGCACGATTTCTGTTGATCGGTCGGTTGACATCGCTCTGGACGGTCTGTCGATATCGCTGGAGGGCCTTTCTGGAGGAAGTACCGGGAGGCCTAGCAGGGGCCTTCAGGGCCTCAATGAGCCGCCATGATTCCTCTGCAGTCAGTCTGATGATGGGTTTGCTCGGGGTGGACATTCTGGTGGACAAAAAACGGGTCGTATTTCCTGATGGAATCGCATAAGTCATTCTTTATCAACTATCAATAGACATAAAAAAGTGGACAATCATGAGGACATTTGAGCAGACACATCCATGGATCTCTTACCGGGTAGATTTCTCCAAGCCTAACCCGGAGTTTTGGCTGGATCTGGGTGAGGCCGCCTCGAAATGCGAGCACATAGCCCGAGTCCCGCTCAGGCCCGAGACGGCGCTGAAACTCCACCAACTCTATCTGGCCAAGGGCGCTGCCGCGAGTACGGCTATCGAGGGAAACACGCTCTCAGAGGCCGAGGTGCTGGAGGCCGTGGAGGGGAAATTGCAGGTTCCTAAGTCGAAGGAATACCAGAAGCAGGAGGTAGAGAATATCATCGGGGTCTGTCGCTCGATTGCCGAGGAACTGAAAGCCGGAACACTCCCCTCGCTCACTCCTGAGATCATCAAGCGGTATAATCGGGAGGTTCTCAAGGAACTGCCCAAGGAGCATGAGGAGGAGATACCGGGAGAAATCCGCACGTATTCCGTTCTTGTCGGCAATGTGTATCGCGGTGCTCCAGACGTGGACTGCGCTTTTCTTCTTGAGCGACTCTGCGAGTGGCTTAACGGATCTGATTTCGAGCCGCTTCCCGGACGGGAGCTGATCTATGCGATTATCAAGGCGGTTATTTCGCATCTTTATCTGGCGTGGATCCATCCTTTCGGGAACGGAAACGGCCGCACTGCCCGGCTTCTGGAGTTTCATATCCTGCTCAAGGCGGGGGTTCCTTCTCCGGCCGCTCATCTGCTGAGCAATCACTACAACCAGACCCGAGAGGAGTATTACCGCCAGCTCAACCACGCGAGCAAATCGGGCGGAGATATCATGCCCTTCTTACGATATGCGGTGCAGGGGTTCGTGGACGGACTGAAGGGTCAGCTCGATTACATCTGGAACCAGCAATGGGATCTGGCGTGGGAAAACTATGTTCATGATCTTTTCCGCGCCAAGAGCGGTGCGACCAACAAAAGACAGAGGGATCTGGCGCTTGATCTAGGGAGCGTGGACGACTGGATCGAGATCTCGAAGATTACCGAGTTCACTCCCAGGCTTGCCAAGGCTTACGCAGGGAAGACGGGCAAGACGGTCCAGCGTGATCTCAATATGCTCGCCACGCATCATCTCGTGTATCGTGATGGAAGGAAGATCAAGGCGAACAGGGAGCTGATACTTGCATTTCTCCCGCTAAGAAACCATCCATCGACCTAACCAATCGATGAG
>JBEAOJ010000140.1:0-2978 GCA_041164985.1 Verrucomicrobiota bacterium
ACAAGAACAACCGCTTGACCGGTTTCGAGTACGAGATCATCACGGGAATCGCGCGCCACATGGGGCGTGAGCCGAAGTTCATCCAGAACAGCTGGGACGGTCTGATCCCGGGACTCGGTCGAGGTCTCTACGACTGCGTCATCTGCGGAATCGAGATCACCGCGGAGAAGGGGAGGGAGGTGCTTTTCAGCAGTCCATATTACATCACGTTCGAGCAGCTTGTGGTTGCCAAGGGCACTCCTCCGGTCTCATCCCTCGCCGCGCTTTCCGGTCGCAAAGTGGGAACCCTTGAGCAGACTGCCGCCCTTCGGATGCTTGAAGAGACGCCGAATGTCGTGGTGAAGAATTATGCGGAGGAGATCAATGCCTACAACGATGTGATCAACGGCCGTCTCTACGGCGTCCTCCTTGATTTTCCCATAGCCAAGTATTACGCGGGGCCCAATCCCGCACTCGAGTTCACCGGCCCTCCCTTCGGCAAGATCACCTACGGAATCGCCGTCTCGCGCAGCCGTCCCGAGCTTGTGCAGCAGATCAATGCCGCCCTTAAGGAGATGGCTTCCAGCGGTGAACTCCGCGACATTCTATCCCGTTGGGGGCTCTGGACTCCCACCATGGCTTCGGCACTCAAGCAGGGTGCCGACCCCTCGCTTCCCGACACCGAGTACCAGGCATTCGCCTCACAGTTCGAGCAGGATGGTGGTGTCGTGGCGCGCCTCAAGCGTTACTTCGTGTACTGGCCGCTGATTCTCCAGGGATGCGTGATGACTCTGGAAATCTCGATCCTGAGCATGATCCTTGCGATCACGGCCGGCTTCCTGCTTGCCCTGATCCGTGTCTACGGCCCGTTTCCCCTCAGGCTTCTCGCCATCCTCTACATCGAAATCGTCCGCGGCACACCGCTGCTCGTCCAGTTGCTGATCCTCTTCTACGGACTTCCCTACATCGGGATCAAACTCGAGCCCTTCGTGGCCGGAATGCTCGGTCTCGGCCTGAACTATGCCGCCTACGAGGCCGAGAACTACCGTGCCGGTCTGCTGGCGATTCCGAAGGGGCAGATGGAGGCCGCCCGTGCGCTGGGAATGACCCACCGTCAGGGACTTCGGCATGTCGTGGTGCCGCAGGCCTTCCGTCTAGTCCTTCCGCCGGTGACCAATGACTTCATATCCCTTCTGAAGGACTCCTCGCTTGTTTCTGCCGTCACGTTGATCGACCTGACGGGCGCCTACACGCGTATCGCCACCCAGACCTTTGATTATTTCGGGACGGGACTCCTGATCGCCGCCATTTACCTCTTGATCGGGCTTCCTTTTGTGCGACTGACGGGTTGGCTTGAAAAACGACTTTCCACCGACAGGCGCACACCCGAGCAGAAACCCTCCTTCTGGATCGGACTCGGTGCATGAAACGGCTCCCGGGAGTCCAATGAATCATCGCGTTGTGGCCGGTGTCAGTCGCCGTGAATTCATCACGGGACTCGGGGCGCTCTTCGCCTCCCAACTTATCCTTCCCAAGGTTCTGGCCGGAGTGGAGCTCCCCAAGGAGCTGCGTCCGCTCCGGCTCGGTTTTCTCACCGATTGCCACGCTATGGCGGAGCATGATGCGCCGGGCGCTCTGGCCCGCACTGCGGATCTGATGAACTCCCTCAAGCCCGACCTGATCATCGGCGGCGGGGATTTTGTCCACGGGGGCTTCTATGATCCTGGGAAGACCATTGATCGGCGATGGTTGATCGCCGACCGCTTCCTCAGGTCACTCAGGCAGAGGATGGTGCCCCTCATAGGAAATCATGATTTCTACGAGCCCCTTCAGCGCGATGGGTCTCCCTCTCCCCATGATCCGCGCTGGAGGTGGCGCCGTTACTTCGGCCTCGAGAAGACCTATCGATCGTTTTCCTTTCACGGCTACCGCTTCCTGATGCTCGATTCCGTCAAGGTTGTCGGGGGAGTGAGCCCTTACCGGGGATGGATCGATGCCGCCCAACTGCTCTGGCTAGACAGGGAGTTGGCGACTATTCCAGCTGATCAACCGATCATTCTGTGCACGCATATCCCTTTCAGGACATCGGTGATGGAGAACTTCGGTTCCATGATAGGGCCGGCACCTGGACGGGTCCGCGTGCTCAATTCCCAAACCGTTCTTGAGAAACTTAAAAACCGTCCCCTGGCGCTGATCCTTCAGGGTCATGTCCACACGAACGAGCGCCTCGAACTGGGCGGAATCCCGTGCATCACCGGAGGAGCGGTCTGCGGCAAATGGTGGAGGGGACCCAACGGGACGACAGCCCCCGGAGTCGGCCTCATCGAGATTCATCCCGCTGCTTCATCCGGCTCCTCCAACTCCTCAGGCGGTGGAGTCGGCTGGAGCTATCTGCAGACCCCCGCCTCCCCACTTGCCTCATCGGTCGCTTGATCTCATTTCTTGAGCCCAAATCATGGAATAGAAGGCCAACAAAAGGTTAGCAAGGTTGACCCGGGTGGTGAGTCATCCGGGGGTTAAAACGTTACAGCGTTAAAAGCGTTACAAGGGACTGAATTGGAAACCTTGATTTGAATCTTTGGTCCGTACTTCAACGAGTTCTCTGAATTCGCCATCTCGATTCTCAGATCAGGGCCGTTTTGACCCACTGTGTAACGCTTCAACTTTCTAACCTTTTAACGCTTTAACTTCTAGTCAGTGACTTTCGGCAACGCCGATGGTCACTGACTGAAGCAATCACCCCCGCCCTCCGACCAACATGATCACGATCTCGATCACGATGAGGAGGATGATGGCGAGTTCCAGTAGTTCGGAGCGGGCGCCGGATGCCTCCCCGTGGAGGGCGGAGTATGTGTCACGGATGATGTCGAGTTTCTTTCCGACAGCCGCACTGACTGCAGGAACGCGCAGGTTTTCCAGCGTGGCCTGATAGATTCGTGCCAGATAGACGTCCCCGGTGACCTGGAGCACATTCTCGGCCTTTTCGGTCAACTCCGTCA
>JBEAOJ010000141.1:0-3649 GCA_041164985.1 Verrucomicrobiota bacterium
ACCTCCTCGGGTATTCTGGCCTTCTCGCCGCCGGCGACCTTGGAGGTGAAGTGCCCCTTGTTCGTGGTGCCGAGGATCGTCCCGCCGATCTGCATGATACCCGCGGTGTTCTCCCGGGTCAGCGGCATGGTATCGCCCCCGTCGGCAAGCATCCCCTCGAATCCGTCACGGAAGCCGAGCACCTCCCACCCCAGCTCCTCGGCGGAGCAGAAGATTCCCCTCAGGACGGCATTCAGACCGGGGCAGTCGCCTCCGCTGGTGAGGACACCGATCCGTTTTCCGGGGAAATCAGCCACGTCTCAGAGGGAATTGGAGGCCTTGGCCTCGCGGCCCTTGGCGGCCCAGGCGTTGTAGAGGGCCCAGCCGCGCTGGACGAGGGCGAGCCCCTCCTGTTCACGGTTGGTTCCCGCCAGCAGGACGACAATGATGCGGCGCGGCGTCGTGGAGACGGTGTCACCCTGTCGTGTCACCTCGGGAGTGCGTTCCGAGGTGAGGATGATGCAGTCGCCAGCCCTCGAGGTGCGGCCGGTCTTCACCCCGTCGATGCCGTCGGTGCCGAGCAGCTTGTTCGTGTTGTTGAGATGAAGTCCGAGGCTGGCGCCTCCGCGACGCACATGGATCTCGCGTGTCGACTGGGAAACATAGAACGAGAGACCAGACTTCGAGTAGGCATACCGGGTGAGGCGCGCCAGATCGGCCGCCGTGGAGTGGGGGCGCGCCTGCCCGTCCGGAGTGTCGAGGCCGTGGGGATTAAGGAAGAGCGTGCCGCGCATCCCGAGTTGGCGTGCCAGCGCATTCATGTGGGCGACGGTGTTGCCCACCGGGTCGAGTCCGGTGGCGTTGGGCAGGGCCCTCCCCAGATGATCCGCCAGCGTGACCGCGGCGACATTGTCCGAGGCAAGCAGGCAGGCGAAGATCAGGTCGCGTAGCGTGAGTTCATCACCCGCCTGGAGGCCGAGCGGGTTGATGCCGCCCGTCGTCGTGATCGCCACCTCGGGAACCACGGCCGTCTGCTCCAGATTGCCCCCCTTGAGCTGCGACCAGTCGAGGGCGACCATGGCGAGCGCCAGCTTGGTGAGACTCGCGATCGGAAGCTTCTGGTTCGCACCGGCCCCCTCGAGGATCCGGCCTGTCTGATTGTCGACAATGATCGAACTCGTGGCATGAAGTGCCCCGGCCATCAGCACGCTCACAAAGAGCAGGTAAAAGGGACGCATGGGATCGAACGATAGCAGGTCGGAAGAAATTTGAAACCCAGTTGTGAAATCATAGCCTAATCCCTCTCTCCCCCCCGAGACTGAAGGCTGGCCCTCCGCCCTCTGATCGGGGAAGATCCTGCACCCATCCATGGCTTTTACTGAAAAACTTTACCGCAAGCTGGTCCTCGATGCCTTCTCCCGTGCCCGACGCGGGGAACTGAGGTTCACGATGCCGGGCGGATCCCGTCGCCTCTTCGGGGGGCTTGGCAAGGAACTGCAGGCCGAGTTGACGGTGCGCGATGAGAACTTCTACCGCCGCTGTGTCCTCTTCGGTCCGATCGGTTTCGCCGAATCGTATCTTGCCGGAGAGTGGGAGACCTCCGATCTCACGCGCACGCTGGCCTGGTTCATCCTGAACGGGGATTATCTGGCCGGAGTGCGGACGCGCGAATCGCGGACGCCCGGCGCCTTTGATCTGCTCGGCCTGCTCAACCGGGTCGGCCACGCGCTAAGGCCCAACAGCAAGAAGAAGAGCCGCGACAACATCAGCGAGCACTACGATCTGGGCAACGATTTCTTCAAGCTCTGGCTCGATCCGACCATGACCTACTCGTCGGCTTATTATGACCCGCCGGAGCTTTCGATGGAGGAGGCTCAGCGCAAGAAGTGGGATCAGCTCTGCAGGAAGCTTCAACTCTCCGGTCACGACATGGTGCTTGAGATCGGATGCGGTTGGGGAGGATTCGCCATCCATGCCGCGAAGAACTATGGATGCCGCGTCACGGCGGCCACGATCAGCGAGGAGCAGTTCCGCGAGGCCGCGGCCCGTGTCGAGGAGGCCGGTGTCTCGGATCTCGTCGAGGTGATTTTCTGCGACTATCGGGACCTGACGGGGCGCTTCGACAAGATCGTCTCCATCGAGATGCTCGAAGCGGTCGGCGACCGCTATGTGGAGACATTCTTCGGCAAGGTCTCGGACCTGCTCGCCCCCCGCGGTCTGCTCGGGCTCCAGATGATCCTCTGTCCCGACAACCAGTATCCGATCCTGCGGGACGGGGTGGACTTCATCCAGAAGCACATTTTCCCCGGCTCTCTCCTCATGTCGATGCGACGGATCACCGAGGCGATGAATGCCACCGGGGATCTCAACCTCCTCGACTACGAGGACATGACCCCCTTCTACGCCCGCACGCTCAAGGAGTGGCGCGAGGTCTTCCTGACCGCGCTGCCCAAGGTCAAGGCGCTCGGTTACGACGAGGCCTTCATCCGCAAGTGGCTCTACTACCTCTGCTACTGCGAGGCGGGATTCGGCACGCGGCACATCTCGGTGGCGCAGGCCGTCTACACGCGACCCGACAACCTCGACATCCACTCCCCGGCCTATGATCTGGGCCACCATCGGGAGAAGCCGATGTCGCCCGGTCGCTCCAAGTGATGAGTCCTACGGCACTCTTCCTGATCGGACTGGGGCTCTCCAGTCTTCTGATGGCGGTGGTCTGGAGGATTTCCGTGCGCATCGGCAATGCCGGCATCGTCGACATCGCCTGGGCGCTTGGATTTGCGCCACTCGCCCTGCTTTACCGTCTCTTCGCCGACGGGGAACCCGCACGCCAGAACCTGATCACGCTGATGGTGGTGCTGTGGAGCGTCCGGCTAGGCCGCCATCTCTGGAAGCGCGTCATGGGGCATCACCCCGAGGAGGATGGGCGTTATCGGGAACTGCGCCGTGCGGTTGCCGGCCGGGAGAACCTATTCTTCTTCTGGTTCTTCCAGGCCCAGGCACTCTTACTCGCCGTGCTGAGCATCCCGTGCTTGCTTGCCAATGTTGATCCGCGCCTCCGCTTGGGATTCGTCGAATGGCTTGGATGCGCCCTTTGGCTCGTTGCGCTCGGCGGGGAAACACTGGCCGACCGGCAACTCGCCGCCTTCAAGGCCGATCCCGCCAACCGCGGCAAGGTCTGCGACTCCGGCCTGTGGCGCTACTCCCGTCATCCCAACTACTTCTTCGAGTGGCTGGTCTGGGTTGCCTTCTTTCTCTTTGCGTTGCCCGCACCATGGGGCTGGACCACGATCTTAGCCCCCGCACTGATGCTGTTCTTCCTCCTGCGGGTCACCGGGATCCCCTACACGGAGCAGCAGTCGCTCCGCTCAAAGGGGGATGCCTACAGGGCCTATCAGCGCGTCACCAGCCCCTTCATTCCCTGGTTTTCGAAAAGCTAGGGAAGCGCTGATTAAACTCTTCGCCTGGCTCAAAGAACTACCTCCCTCAGAAGACTGGCTGAGCGAGACCAGCATCTCTTGGAAAATAGGGTTCAAAGGCAAGCAAGGACTTGTCGGAGGCCTCCTTCGTGAACTCCAGAGGAAACTTGCCCCTTATTTCCACTTTGAGGAACAAGGAAGCCGCTGGGACAGAAAGAATCCCATTTCTTATCTCATCCGGATTGATCCGG
>JBEAOJ010000142.1:0-3173 GCA_041164985.1 Verrucomicrobiota bacterium
CAAAAAAGCCCCCATGGATCGCTCCATGGGGGCTTTTGGGAACAGGAGGGATTTAGAGCGACTTGGCGGCGGCCACCACGTTCTCGGCGGTCATGCCGAGTTCCTTGAGGACAGTGGCGCCGGGTGCGCTGAGACCGAAGCGGTCGATCGAAACAGTCTTACCATCCAGTCCGACGAAACGGAACCAAGGATCGGAGATTCCGGCCTCGATGGAGACGCGCTTGCGGCACTTGGAGGGAAGAACCTCCTCGCGGTAGGTGGCATCCTGACGGTCAAAACGCTCCATGCAGGGGACGGAAACGACACGGGCTCCGGCACCAAGCTGCTTGGCTGCTTCCAAGGCAACGCTCAACTCGCTGCCGCTGGCCAGGATGATCACCTCGAGTGCTGAGGTCTCCTTGCGGGCGATGTAGGCACCCTTGAAGACACCCTTGCGCCGGACATCCACGGGAATCTCGCTGAGATTCGGAACATTCTGGCGGCAGAGGGAGAGAAGGGTGGGCCCATCGGTACGCTCGAGACCTGCGGCGAATGCACCGGCCGTCTCCTCGGGGTCGGCGGGGCGGATGACATCCAGACCGGGAATCGCGCGTAGTGCGGCAACGGTCTCCACAGGCTCGTGGGTCGGACCATCCTCACCGACCGCGACGGAGTCGTGCGTGAAGATGTAGAGTGTCGGAAGCTTCGAGAGAGCGGCGACACGGATGGAGGGACGGCCATAGTCGCTGAAGACCAGGAAGGTGGCGCCGGCAATGCGGAAGATCCCGTCGTATGCGTAGCCGTTCATGATCGCGCACATGGCGTGCTCGCGGATGCCGAAGTGGACGTTCCGGCCCTCGTTGTTCTCGTGGGTGAAGTCACCACCCCCCTCGATGTAGTTGAGGGTGGAACCGAAGAGGTCGGCGCTTCCGCTGACGAGCAGCGGCATTGCCTTGGAGATAGGCTGCAGGGCGATGCTTCCAGCCTTGCGGGTGGCGATGACATCCTCGGGCTTGAAGTGAGGGATTGCGGCCAGGAGATCGGGAACCTTCTGCTCGACACCGGTGTCGAGGAGGGCCGCCAACTCCGCATTGGCGGAACGCCATGCGGCATACTCCTTCTGCCAGGCGGCATGGGCTGCGGCACGCTTCGCCTTGAGTTCGGCGAAGTAAGCGGTGACTTCGGGGGAGATGAAGAACTTCTCCTCGGGAAGCCCGAGTCCCTTGCGGGCCTCATCGGAGAACTTCACTCCCGCCTCGCCGTGCGCCTTGTTGGTGCCCTCGACCTGGGGGATGCCCTTGCCGATCATGGTGCGGCACATGATCATGTGCGGCTTGCCCTTGGTGGTCTTGGCATGGTTGTAGGCAGCCAGGATGGAGCCCATGTCGTGGCCGTCGATCTCCTGAACGTCCCAGCCGTAGGCCTTGTAGCGGGCGGCCACATCCTCGCTCTGGCTAACATTGAGCATGGCGTCGAGGGTGACGTTGTTCGCGTCGAAGAAAAGGATCAGGTTGTCCAGACCGAGGTGCCCCGCAAGCGAGGAGGCCTCGCCGGAAACACCTTCCTGTAGACATCCGTCTCCACAGAGAACGACGACATGGTTGTTGAAGATGGTGTGCTTGGGAGTGTTGAAACGTGCGGCCGCCATCTTCTGCGACATGGCGATACCGACGCCGTTGGCCACGCCCTGACCGAGGGGACCGGTCGTTGCCTCGACACCGGGGGTCTCGTGAAACTCGGGATGGCCCGGCGTGATGCTGTGGAGCTGACGGAACTTCTTGAGCTGGTCGAGCGGAAGATCGAAACCGGCCAGATGGAGCCAGGAATAGAGGAACATGCTTCCGTGACCGGCGGAGAGGATGAAGCGGTCGCGGTTGATCCAGCGCGGGTTGGCCGGATCGATCTGAAGCGCCTCACCGAAGAGGACTGCCCCGATGTCGGCGGATCCGAGCGGAAGACCAAGATGGCCCGACTTGCAGGCGGTGACGGCGTCAATGGCCAGACCGCGGGCATCGCGGGCGGCTAGTTGGAGGATTTGGGTGTTCATAAAATTCAGCACAACAGCACACCTTCCGGAGGTCTCTTTGGCAAGCCTTCAGACGTTTCAAAAACGACACGGAACCCGGGCCGCCCCGTCGGATTCATTGCGGTTCAGGCGACCGGTTGCTGCTGCGTGAGGCAATGGAATGCCCCGAGCCCCCAGATCAGCTCCCTGCAATCGATGGGGCGGATCATCCGGGTGGGGAATAATCCGGCGAGCAGATCCGCGGCAACGGCATCGGAGTCCCCCCCGAAGGCGGGCATCAGGACGGATTCGTTGGCGATGTAGAAATTCGCATGGCTGGCGGGAAGGCGCATTCCCTCACGGTCAATCCGGGGAGGCATCGGCATCTCCATCACATTCAGGGGAGTGCCGTCGGAAAGTCGCATTTCCCTGAGTCTCTCGAGATTCTCCGAAAGGGGGAGATGGTTTGGGTCGCCGTGATGGGGTTCCACCACGGTGACCACCGTGTCACGGGACACGAATCGCGTGATGTCATCGACATGGCCGTCCGTGTCATCCCCCTCGATGCCGTCACCAAGCCAGAGGATCTGATCCACACCGAGATAGTCGCGCAGCCCCTGCTCGATCTGCTCCCGGGTCATGGAGGGGTTCCGGTTGGGATGAAGCAGACACGACTCGGTGGTGAGGAGGGTTCCCGCACCGTTGGGATCGACGGAGCCACCCTCCAGGATGAAAGGAGGCTCGAAAAGCGGGAGACCGAGATGGCGGGCTATTCTGGTCGGGACGACATCATCGTCGTCGAAGGGAGGGTACTTCCCTCCCCATGCATTGTAGCCGAAGTCATTCACGGCCAGCGAGGGAGCCCCGCTTCTCTTCATAAAAATAGGACCATGGTCTCGGCACCATGGTTCGTTGGTGGGATTGTGGTAAAACTCGACGCGCTCCATGGGAGCCGCTTTGGAGAGCAGTCCCCTCACCTCCCTCTCCTGTTCTAGCGAGGAGATATTCACCCTGAGAATCTCGGACTCGGCAAGAGCAGCCGCCATCCGGACCAACGTCGGCACGACACGGTCATAGCTGTCGGGAAAACTCTGTCCCCCTGCATGAGGCCAGGAAATCCATGTCGCCTCATGCCTCTCCCACTCCGCGGGCATGGAATAGCCCAAGGCACGAGGCGTCTCGGCAGTAG
>JBEAOJ010000143.1:0-4013 GCA_041164985.1 Verrucomicrobiota bacterium
TTGATCGATCGCGGAAAGCCCGGCCCGGTGGGAGAGAAGCTCGGCAAGGGTGATGCGCTCCTTGCCCGAGGCGGCGAACTCGGACCAGATTTCCGCGACGGGCGAATCCAGCGGAATCCTCTTTTCCTGCAGGGCATGCAGGGTGACGGTGGCGGCGATCCCCTTGCTGGCGGACCAGATGAGACAGGGAGTGTCGGATTGCCATGGCCGTTCCGGGGAAGCCTCGCCCCCCGCCATCGAGAGCAGGGCCCTGCCTCCTTGCCAGAGGGCGAGCGAGGCCCCGCCGTAAGAAGTCTCGGCTAGGACTTCGTGGAAGGCCTGCGTGAGTCGCTCCGCGGCGGCGACCGGATCGAACCTCAGGCTCATTCCTCCAGATCCTCCTTCACGAGGGCGAGATCGGGATCGCGCCGGGCGAAGTCGCGGTAGGCTGCGTCGAGGGCGAAGCTTTTTCGGAGGCTTCGTAGGGCGGCCTCGCGGTTGCCGAGCACGGCCACATAGCACCCGATGTTATAGTGGAATGTCGGATCGTTGCGCAGCGATTCCGGTCCCTTGAGCAGGAAATCGCGCGCCTCGGCTGTGCGGCGCAACTCGTGGAGCGCGAAAGCCCCGTGGATGTGGGCGGGTAGGGCGGAGGGGCTGATTCGGAGGAGCTCTTCGGCGGCCACGAGGGCCTCGTCCCAGCGTTTCGCCTGCATGAGGACATGCAGGCGGAGTTCCAAGACATCGGGATCCGTGCTTTCGGGAGCCGATACGGAAGAAAGCTCGGCAAGGGCCTCTTCGGCCATGCCGAGCTCAAGGTATCCCTGTGCGGCGAGAAGTGCCCGTTCGCTCATTTCATCTTCGCCACTTGTGAGAACATGAGGCCGATGAAAATGCCGGGAATTATCAGAGCAATGATGTTCCAGGCGCCCATCACCATCATCACAATCTGGTTGAGGATGGCTAACCCGGTGTAGGTGTAAACAGCCCATCGCCTCATCTTCCAGAGGCCGACCGTGCAGAAATAAGAAACGAGAGAGCCAAACGCCAGATATGGTGAATACCATGGCCCGACATGGCGCGCTGTGGACGAGAAAATCATCGGAATGGAAATAACCACTCCGATGAGCATGATGACGCAGAGAACCGTGATCAGGGTGGGGCGCGTCACTATGGAACCGATTTGCGGGGGTTGAGGTGTTTCCATAGCGACATGACACCCTAACGATGCCTACGCGATGGTGACTTCGGGGCAGAGGTAGACATCCTGCACGGCATGCAGGAGCTTGGCCCCCTCCTCCATCGGGCGCTGGAAGGCCTTACGTCCCGAGATGAGTCCGGTTCCGCCGGCACGCTTGTTGATGACCGCGGTCTTCACGGCATCATGGAAGTCGTGGGCTCCGGAGGCACCGCCGGAGTTGATCAGGCCGGCGCGACCCATGAAGCAGTTGATGACCTGGTAGCGGCAGAGGTCGATCGGGTGATCGGTGGTCAGTTCAGTGTAGATGCGCTCGTCGAGCTTGCCGTAGCTGGAGTTGCCGGTGTTGAGGGCCTTGTAGCCGCCGTTGTTCTCGGGGAGCTTCTGCTTGATGATGTCGGCTTCGATCGTGACGCCGAGGTGGTTGGCCTGACCGGTGAGATCGGCGGAGAGATGGTAATCCTTGTCCTTCTTGAAGGCGTCGTTGCGGAGGTAGCACCAGAGGACGGTCGCCATGCCGAGCTCATGGGCATGATGGAAGGCCTCGGCCACCTGGATGATCTCGTGGCTGGCATCCTCGCCGCCGAAGTAGATGGTGGCGCCGACGGCGGCCGCACCCATGTCGTAGGCCTCATCGATGGTGCCGAACATGATCTCGCGGGAGACGTTCGGGTAGGTGAGCAGTTCGTTGTGGTTCACCTTCACGAGGAAGGGGATCTTGTGGGCGTACTTGCGGGCCACGGAACCGAGGACGCCGAACGTGGAGGCGACGGCGTTGCAACCGCCCTCGATGGCCAGTTTCACGATGTTCTCGGGATCGAAGTAGATCGGGTTCTTGGCAAAGCTGGCTCCCGCGCTGTGCTCGATTCCCTGATCGACGGGAAGGATCGAGAGGTAGCCGGTGTTGGCAAGGCGGCCGGTGCCGTACATGCGCTGCAGGTTGGCCAGAACGCGCGGATTGCGGTCGCTTCCGAGATGGATGCGGTCCACGAAATCGGGGCCGGGCAGGTGCAGGAGATCCTTGGAGACGGTCTTGCAGGTGTGGTTGAGGAGGGAGTCGGCGTCGGCTCCCAGTAGGTTCTTGATGTCGTTGATCATGGTGCGACCAGTTCTAAGCCAAAGCACATGCCCGTCCAGCCTATTCAGAAAGATTCCCTGCAATAAAAACACCAAAGTGTTATCTGATTGGTGGAGACGCTTCGTGCGGGGCTGACCCCCGACAACCACCGATCCAACTCCATGAAAATCCTGACGACCTCCGGCGGTCTTCTGCCGGTGCTTGGAATCGCCGGAACGACCCTTGCGATCGGTTTTGGAGCCGGCAGACTCAGCGCACCCGTCACCGCATCCGATCGTGCTCCGGCCGCGGTGACTATCCAGAGCCAGGAGGTCAGAACCCTTCGCCCTGCTTCCCCGTCGGAAAGCACCACGGGTATGGATTCCCCGGTTGATAAAAAGCCCGGCAGGCCCGGCAAGGAGGACCTGATAAAGATCCTTGGGAATCCCGTTGCGAAGAACCGGTCCACGGAACTTGATGCCTTGCTGGCGGGAGTGGATGCCACCGGGGCAAGGCAGATCCTGGACTTGGTCACCTCGATGCCCGATGGTCCGGGCAAGCGGCTTGCCCTTGGCAAGGTGATGCAGAAATGGGGTGAACTCGACGGGGCGGCCGCGGCAGCCTACGGCGTGGAGGCCTTCGAGCGGACCGGGAATGTCACGCTCCTTCGCAATGCGATGCTCGGTTGGGCCCAGTCTGATCCCGCCAACTCGATGCAGTATCTTCAGGGTCTTGATCTGGGGCGCGGCCTCGCGAACGATTTCACCAGGGCCGTTCTCGGTGTGTGGTCGGACTTCGACCCCGCCGCCGCGGCGGCTTACCTTCAGGTCAATCCCGGATCCCAGGGAGGGTGGGGAGGCTTCGGTCGCAGGGGCGGCTCATTCGGAAGAGGATCCGGAGATCCCGCCTTGATCGTTGCCGACAACTGGGCCGCGCAGGATCCTCAAGCCGCGGCGAACTGGGCGTGGTCGCTCCCCGCGGGAGCACAGCAGGGAATGGTCATGAACATCGTTCTTCAGAACTGGGTCGATCAGGATCCCAACGGCGCCGCCACCTTCGTCAATTCCCAGCCCGCCGGATCGGCCAAGGACGGGATGGTCTCCGGTCTTGTGCGAAGTCTTGCCGCGGATGATCCCGCCTCGGCCATGAAATGGGTCGCTTCCATGGGCAACCAGGGAATGCAGGTCGTCACCGCCATGAGTGTCCTCGGTCAGGCCGGTGTGTTCGGCTCCACCAAAGGAACCGACACCGCGCTCGCCCAGTCGCTGGTCTCCACCCTTCCTCAGAATGTCCAGCAGCAGATCATGCAGCGGTTGACCAACAGGGGAGTTGCCCCCGGTGGAGGAGCCCGGGGAAACGGAGGCCGTTGATCTCAAGGCAGATTCTGTAGAAAATCGAGGCTCATTATGCGATTCCCTTGAGGTAGGGATTATGCGCAGCTTCCTTGCCGATGGTTGTGGAGGGGCCGTGGCCCGGGTGGACGATTGTCGTTTCCGGCAGAGGCAGCAGCTTTTTGCGGATTCCCTTCAGCAAAAGGTCGCGGTCGCCGCCGGGCAGATCCCATCGTCCCACCCCGCCCGCGAAAAGGACATCACCGCCGTAGAGTCTTCCGGTTGAGGGATCGTGGAAGCAGAGGCTTCCGGGGCAGTGGCCCGGGACCTCGTACAGATCGAATTTGCGGCCCAGAAGGTCAACACCCGATCCTTCGGAAAGTTTTCTGGAGGCGGCAACCGGTTCCACTTCCAGGTCCATGCCGAAGCGCCTGAGGAGCCCCCGGTC
>JBEAOJ010000144.1:0-6445 GCA_041164985.1 Verrucomicrobiota bacterium
GGGCTCAAGAGCATCATCGGCGGCCGGATCGGAGCCTACACGGAGATGTGTGAGCAGGGGCGTCAGCATGCCTATGATCTGATGGTGGCACACGCCGCGGAACTTGGAGCCAATGCCATCATCGGGGTCCGGTACGACGCCTCCGATCTGGGTGCCAACATGGCCGCCACCGAGGTGCTCTGTTACGGAACGGCGGTCGTGGCAGAGCCTCTCTGAGCAGGGGATTTGAGGCTGAAGACTGAATGAGCATAGGGCGAAGGGCATAGGTGCCGGAGGAGGAACCACGATTTCCGGAAGAATTATCCCCTTTTTCCTGAGCGGATTACCCACCTATCAATTTCTTCCGTGAATTTTGGGGCGTTGCTCTCTTGGGCGAGACCGCAGTGGGTATTGGCTCGCTCGCACTGACGAGTTTGCCTGCGGTAATACGGAAACATGAGATGTTTGCGATAGCCGTGCAAAGCAAAGCCCGAAGCTACTCGCGGGAGCAAGAGCTGCCAATCTACCCAAGCCGCAGCTTCGTGTTGCCCAGCACTCGCGCTTTCATCCAAGCCTCTGGCAAGAAGCGCGGACAAGCATGCCGAAGGCATGATCCCCCATCCTAATCGAGGACGGCACCGCTTCTCGGGAGAGAAGTGCCGTTAAAACCAAGGCCGTGTGGCTATGGGCGCGGAGAAGTCCGCATAGCGGAACCTTTCAGGGCGGCACTGCTTTGCGGCAGCAAAGTGCCGTTCAAACGAGCGGGAGAGAGAGGCAACCCTTCTTCGCGGTCAGCAGATGATGTCAAATCACTCTGCTCAACTTCGAGTTTAATCAGCTGGTCCCTTAAACGACATTCTGAGCAAAGGGACGCAGAGGCTCGGACAAAAGATGTGGTTGATCCGAAAATCCTTCAGGATAGAAAGGAGCGATGCGACTCAGGCAGCAGACACCCAAGACCGAGACCCACGCCGGTTCCCTGCTGGTGGCGTTGCCGTGCCTTCTCGATTCCAATTTCCGCCGGACGATCCTTTTCCTCAGCCACCATGATCCGGAAGAGGGAAGCGTCGCATTCATCTTGAACCGTCCACGCGAATTCAGCCTCAGCGATCTGTCTGATCCGGCTGATCCGGCACCCGGCCTCCCTACCGTCAGCGGAGGAGCGGAGCAGATTCCGGTCTACGAGGGAGGCCCGGTCGAACGCAAGAGCCTCATCGTGGCCCGGATCCATTGGCATGAGGAGCGGGCCGTGTTCCGCTCGCTGGGCGAGGAGGAACTCCCCTCTCCTTCCGGGCAGGAGGATCACGAGGAACTCCGCGCCTTCACCGGCTATGCCGGATGGTCGGCGGGCCAACTTGAGCGGGAGATCAAGGAACGGTCATGGATCATCCTCCCACCGACGGTCGACCTCCTGCTTCCCGTGGAGACCGCCGAAGAGGGTGTCGCCCGCTGGCGCGCCATCATGAAGAAACTCGGCCCATGGCATCACCTCATGGCCCAGGCACCCGATGAGTTGGGGCTGAATTGAGTTTGAGAGGCTTTTAGGCCAAGACTGAAGGCTAAAGGCTGTCAGGTAAGAGGCTTGGCGTGAATGATCTTGTGTCTCTTGGACCTTCAGCCTTCAGTCTAAACCGCTTCAGCCTTGCCTTAGCTTCCCCTGCCCTTTCACCCACTCCACATGGTTCCACTACGGTTGTTTCGGCGACCAAGGGTTCAGCACGGAAATCCTGCAGTGCTGAAAATCCTGGATATTGCGCGTGGCAAGGGTCAATCCATGGCAGAGCGCCGTGGCCGCGATCAGGCTATCGACGACAGGGAGCCGGCGCCCGGCTTTCTCAGCTTCGGCCTGCAGTGTGGCCCATGAGTTCATTTCCTCTTCTCCAAGGGGCAGGATGCGACCCGCAAAGGCGGGAAGAAGCTCCTCGGCAAGCCATCCTTCCAGCATTTGCCTCTTCTTTCCACGGGGGAGCATCAGGATCCCCTTTCGGATTTCAGCCGTGGAGACCACACTGATGAAGCAGGATCCATGAACTCTCCGGGAGAACCACTCCGCCACATGAGTGTCCGGAATGGCCCTCGTCGCCTCACTCAGGACATTCGTATCGAGCAGATAGTTCACAACTCGACCTTGCGGGGAAGATCCTTGATTCGGCTGATCGGGAGTTCGCTCAAGTCGGCCGGGCATGATCTCAGGACGTCCCAAAGCGGTCTCTCGGCCCCGCTCTTAACATGCCAGTCAGCGGCGCTCACGATGACGACGAAGGGCTTGCCGTGTTTCGTCACAAGCTGGGGATCTCCCTTGGCGGCCTTCTCGGCGACGGAAGAAAAACGCTGTTTGGCTGTTTGGAGTTGGTGGGCGATCACGACAAGAACCTCCCCCATTCTGTCCTGTCTGTCCAGAATCTTTGAAATAAAGAAACGAGGTCACTTTTACCCACTCAGGTTTCAAGTTTCAGCTTTCAGGTTTCCTCGATCAGATCTTCCCCTGCCCTTTCAGCCATGCGGCGGTTTCCCCGAGGGTCTCCGCGAGTGTGCGGCGGTGGCTCCAGCCAAAGTGCTCGGCAAACGGTCTGCCGTCGGCGACCCATCGCGAGGGAAGGATCTCGCGCACACGGTCACGCCCGAGACTCGGGGCCGCTGCACGCCAGGCAGGAACCGCGTCGATCACCAGGGAGGCAAGTCGGATCGCAATATGGGGAACCGAAAGCGTGACGCCGCGGGCATTGATCGCTCCGGCCGCGGTCTCGATCAGTTCCGAATCGGTGATGAGTTGCTCCGAGCCGAGATAAAAGGGTCCGTGTTGCCGCCAATCCGGGATCGCATCCTTCGCGGCGGCAAGGATCGCCGAGCAGAGGTCGCCGACATCGATCCAGCTGTAATGCTTGGGAGCAAAGCCCGGTTTGATGCGGATCGGACCGGCCGCCATGTTGAAGAGCGGAAGCGTGGCGGCATCACGCGGCCCAAGGACCATCGGCGGGCGAAGGATCAGCAGGCGGCGTCCGAGGCGGTTGCGGAGTTCCTTCTCCATCGTGAGCTTGGAGGCCCCGTAGAGCGAGACGGGCCGGTCCTCGTGATGAATTCCCCGGGCCTCCGCATCATGCGGCGTGGGGCCGCCGGCCGCCAGCGAGGAGAGAACGATGACACGGGCCGTCCGAGGCAACCGGGAGACAAGGCGAAGGCTCCCCTCGACATTGGTCCCGAAGTAATCCTCCTTCCTGCGTCCGAAGAGGAGTCCGGCGGCATGGATCACGATGTCGGGTGAGACGTCGCGCGTGAGTTCCCAGAAATCCCCCGTGACCCGGCAGATCACGAGGCGCCCGTCATCGGCTACCCCCTCACCCGCCAACTGGGAACGGAGTTTCCCGGGATCACGGACCGGGAGGATGATCCGGCTCCAACTCGGATCGGAAGCGAGGCGCAGCAGAAGGTTGCGACCGACAAAACCCGTGGAACCGGTCAGAAGGAGCTCCATGGGAAAATGAATCAAAGTGATCGCCGGGGCTAGGCGAGCGGCTTTTCAAAAATCCCGTAGGTCCGGGAGCGGTGACCACCCATCAGGGCCGCCCCCTCCAGAATCTCCTCGTTGTTTGCCTCCACCCAGGAGACCTCGGAAACCTGGAAACGCTCCCGGGCGGAGCGGAAAGCCTCGAAGAAGAGCAGGGCGCTGAGCCCCTTGTCGCGGTAAGCCGGTTCCACTCCGAGGACGCAGAGGCGCTGGGAGGTGATCTTCTGGAGTTTGAGACGCAGGGCCATTTCAAGGAACCGGAGCAGGCCCTTGCGACTCCGGGCGGTATGGAAGACCTCGTTCACATTCGGAAGCGCCAGCGTGTAGCCGACCTCGCGTCCATCGGCGCAGACAAAGAGGATGATGTCGGGATCGGCGATCGCCTTGAGGTCGGCTGCGGCATGAAGCAGATCCTCGAGAGCGATGGGATAGAATCCCCAGTTACGATCAAGGGTCTGGTTGTAGAGGCGATGGATGATCTCCAGGTCACGCCTCAGGTTCTTCATGTCGATCGGGCGGATGGTGACGGAATTGCGTCTCTTGATCCGGTCGACAATGCGGTTCACCCGCTCGGGTGTCGGCCGCTGCAGGGGAATGTCCCAGGCGTAAAGCGTCCGGACCTGCTTGAGGCCCGCCGACTTGTAGAGCGACTCGTAGTAGGGGGGATTCCACGGCATCGAGACGAAACTCGGCCGCCCGCACCCCTCCAGCAGGACGCCGCAGTCGTCGTTGATGGAGGGATTGTAGGGTCCTCTCATCGAGGTGAGCCCCTTCTCCCCGAGGATCGCGGCGGCCGCCTCGAAGAGGGCCCGGGCCACGGCCCCATCATCGATCGAATCGAAAAAACCGAAGAACCCCACCGAGTCCTTGCTGTAGGCATTGTGGGAGCGGTTGACGATGGCCGCAATGCGACCGACGGGCTTTCCGTCCCGGTACGCCATGAGCGGCGTGATCTCGCCGTGCTTTTTGCAGAAGACCGATTTCGGCCCTATGAGGCCGACAACACTACCGGGAAACGGCGGGGTGAACGCCGGATCCGTTCCGTGAAGCATCTCCGGAACCTGCTCGAACCTCTTCAGCTCCGTTGCGCTGCGGCAGGGCAAAATCGAACACGTTCCGACGGCGGCCAGGTTCTGTGTAGACGGGGTCATCAAAGGTTCCTAGTTCTTTTGCAATTTTGGCAAAGATGTCGAGTACCTTGTCGAGATCCTCCTCGGTGTGGCTCGACATGAAGCTCGTGCGGACGATCGCCTCGCCGTAGCGGACGGCGGGATAGATAGCCGGGGTGGCGAAGACTCCCTCCTCGAAGAGGCGCTGGGAGAAGGTGAAGGCCTTGGCCTCGCTCCCGATGAGGATCGGAACGATGGGGCTCTGGGTTGTGCCGATCTTGAATCCGATCGACTTGAACCCCTCGTGCATCTTGCGGGTGTTGCGCCAGAGCATCTCGATGCGCTCGGGCTCGGATTGCATGATCTCGAGGGCCTTGAGCACGCCGCCAGTCACGGCCGGGGCCAGCGATGCGGTGAAGATGAAGCAGCGGGCCTTGTGCTTGACGAATTCAATCATCTCATGCGAGCCGGAGATGAAGCCGCCCATCGATCCGAAGGACTTGGAGAAGGTCCCCATGACGATCTCGACATCGTCGTTCACACCATAGTGATGAACGACGCCGCGTCCCTGCGGCCCCACAACTCCGAGCGAGTGGGCCTCGTCGACATACATGACGGCCCCGTATTCCTTGGCCGCCTTGACCATCGGGGGAAGGTCGGCCATGTCGCCGGACATGCTGAAAACACCATCCATGATGATCAGGCTCCCGGATCCCTCGGGAACACGCTTGAGGCGGTTGCGAAGGGCATCGACCGAATTGTGGCGGTAGGGAACCAACTTGGCGGGGGCTACCTGGCAACCCTCGATGATCGAGGCATGGTTCTCGCGATCACAGAGGATCACATCCTCCGCCTCCGTCAGCGCGGCAAGGGCCCCCTGGTTCGCAAAGAAGCCGGTGGAAAAAAGAAGGGCGCTTTCACGGCCAAGGAATGCGGCCAACGCCTCTTCCAATTCGTTGTGGATCGAAATCGTCCCATTCAGCAAACGGGATCCCGTGCAACCGGCGCCGAACTTGCGGGTGGCCTCGACAGCCGCCTCGACCACGCGGGGATCCTGGGCAAGGCCGAGGTAGTTGTTCGACCCGATCATGATCTTCTCCTCACCGCCGCAAACGACATGGTTTCCGTAACTCTGCTCGATGCAACGGAAATAGGGATAGAATCCCTGCGCCCGGGCGACGGCGGAGTCACTGTACTCCCGGCATTTCTGGAAGAGATCTCTGGCCATTTGGAATCAGGATCGAAAAATCGCAGGAATCTGAAGGCGTGTAAATGCTTTCATGGGGGCGGTCCCCCCACTGTAAGAGTGGAACAGGAAAAAAACGGGGCTATAGGATTATCCCAGCAGGCCGGGCTCTGCAAGAATCGCTTCGCTCAGGCACAACGCGCCACGGCGCGGGCAATACATCACCGAGGGGTCGGCATGGATAGACTGTGCGGTAGCACAGCCCTTTAGGGTGAGCCGAGCGGACGCGAGCGAATCAATCGAACTGAAGTTCTCATTGGATAAGCGGGCTCATCAGAGCCGAGCGATGGCGTAGGTTGCATGTGCGCAGGAACGCCCCAGTGCTCAAGGGCGTGGTCCGCGCCGGGGCAAAGGGTGGCGGTTTTCGGTGAATCCGGGCGATAGCCGAGATGGGAGTGAGCCATTTTCATGGTTTTATTTTGAAAAGAAGTGGCGATTTTTATCCCAAAAAATTGCATTAGAAGGTCATAAGCGTCCGGTTATAAGTCCCACAGCATCAGCTGGTTATTTTTGTGAGGCATATAAGATTTGAAGTCGGTTTCTGTAAGCAGCTCATGGATAGGAACTTTCTCAAAGGGATGAATGCTCAAAAGCTGGAAGGTTCTG
>JBEAOJ010000145.1:0-7235 GCA_041164985.1 Verrucomicrobiota bacterium
CGACAACCGAAATGCCGAACCTTGCTCTCCGCATCGTAGCGCTGAACCAATCGGGAGAGAGACTTGCGATCTACCAGATCGAGGACTTGGGAGAGGATGTAGCGGCCAGAGTTCATGGCCGCAGATCGTCCCCAAGACCCTTCCGAACAAAACAATAATCCTTATCACCAGCTTGAAAGCTCCCTCAGAAATACAGTTGCTCCAGGTCACACATTCGCAGGGTCTTCCGCACCGCTACCAAGCGGCTTTTACCATCTCCACTCTTATTCCGGTGGAATCACCTGGTTCTTTCGGCGATGGGCGTTGCTGTCAGCCCTCGAGTTATCCAGATAGCCCTCGGTCTTCCGCCTAGCCCATCACCAAAATTCCTTTGCCAATTCCACCAGACTAGTCTTGGAAATGGTATTAAGCAGTCCTTTGTCTACCGATCCTATCCTCCATTACGGAAAAGCGCACCGATGGAACGCGCTTACCAGAAGCTGCGTGGAACCGAAATCTTGTCCCCGGGCTGAAGAGGGGGATCCACCTCGACATTCTGGCGAACCCTCTTCACATTGATGAAGGTGCGGCTTCCACTGCGTAGGATGCTGACCTTGGTCTGGTCAGCGTAATCGGTGAATCCACCGGCGGCGGAAATGGCTCCCAATAGGGTGAGGTCGGGGGTGTATCGGACACGCTGCGGGGCCCTGACATCCCCCTCGAGATCGACAAGGCGGTCAAATTGAACCGAGACGGTGACGATGGGTGAGGAATAGATCCCCTTGACCTTGTAGGCATTCTCGATGCTGTTCTGCACGTCGGCTTGGCGGAGTCCGGCGGCGTGGATTTTGCCGATATAGGGTAGGTTGATATTCCCACTGCCATCGACGGTGTAGGCGCCGGAAACCTGACTGATGTCCTCGGAAGGAACGCCCGCCAATCGGATGGAAAGTTGGTCACCGGAACGAAGCGCCACATCATCGGCATGGATCGGCATCAGGCAGGCCGAAAGAAGAAGCGGCAAAACCAAGGCTCGGAGAAAACGACCGGCCGAAAGCCAAAATACCTCAATATTCGCCTTCATCATCGTTGGATGAAACAACCTTGGAGTGCTTTTGACCTTTTTCAAGTTCGTTTCGGAAACTCTCCCTGTCCTTACGGTTGGAAGAGTGCTGCGGGCTGTAATACTGATAATAGCTGGTGTAGTATTCGTAGTATTCGTCGTGGCGGATGTCGGTGTTGTTGAGGATGCACCCGACGATATTGGCACCGACATTGGCAAGCCCCTGCTTGACCCGCTGAAGCATTGAGCGAGGAAAGCGGCGATGCTGGACCACCACCAGGGTCATGTCGACGGAGCTTGCGATCACCGAAGCATCACTGACGCCGAGAATCGGGGGGGAGTCGAAGAAGACCATGTCATAGCGGCTCTTGACCTGCTGGATCAGGTCGATCATGCGCTGGGAGTTGAGGATTCCGGCGGCATCGATCGGCAGGCGACCGCTGGGAAGGAAGGAAAGATTCTCCACATCGGTGGACAGAATGAGCGGATCAAGCGCGATGTCGGCGGTCAGGAAATCCGTCAACCCCCGCTCGTTGGATGCACCGAAGAAACGATGCTGGGAGGGGCGGCGCAAATCGGCATCCACGATCAGGGTCCGGTACCCGCCCTTGGCGAAGGTAAAGGCCAGGTTGTTGAGTGTCGTGGATTTGCCCTCACCGACACCGCCGCTGACCACGGTGAGCGTGTTTGCATCGGGAGACTTGCGGTTGAACTCGATGTTGGTCCGCATGATGCGGTATCCCTCCGCATCGGGACAGTCTGCGGGGGCATCCTTGAGGATCGCCACATCCTTGGGTATAACGGCAAGGACCGGAACCCCGAGGGCCGCCTCGATATCCTGCATGGTCTTGACGCTGGTATCCAGATACTCGATCAGGAAGGCAAGGCCGATGCCCAGAGCAAGCCCCACGGTCACCGCAATGAACATGTTCTTGGAAACATTTGGCTTTGCCGGAAAGTCCGACACCTCCGCCTTTTCCCATATGGTGGCGGGACTCTGCGGCATCGTGCGCTGCATCGCCTCGGTGGAGTAGCGGGTCTCGGCGGATTCCAAAATGCGCTTGGCCTTGAGGTATTCGTTCTTCGCCTCCTGATAACGGAGGGCCTTCGACTTTGCCTCCAGTTGCCCTGACCGCGCATCCCCCAACTTCTGCTCCATGGCCTCGAGAGACTTCTCGGAGATCTCAAGGCTGGCTCCCAGCGACTTTCGCAGCACGGCGATCTGGTCCTTGAGCTGCTGCGCAAAGACCTTCTTCCTAGCCTGCAGCGACTGGACGGTGGGATGGTTCGGCCCGAGACCGGAATTGAGCATGCGGGCTTCCTCGGAAACGGAAGCCTCGTACTGGGGGAGAATCTGGGTGATGGTCGCGTCATCCATTTCGAAGGTCTTCAGGCTTCGCATGATCTGCTCGTCGGTCATCCCCTGAATCTGCTGTTGCTTGGAGCGCAGGGTGGCCACCTTGATGCGGCTGTCGTTCACCTGGCTCTCGACGTTCTGGAGGATGGCCTCCTCGGCCTGCCTGGGATCCTCCACGCTCTCCGGGTTAAGATCGTAGATTTTCCCCTCCACGCGCATCCTCGTCATCCTGTCACGCAGTTCCTCGACCTTCTTGCGCTGCTTGGTCACTTCGTCCTCGAGTTGGACGAGGGATCGGGCCACCCAACTCTGTTGGTCGTCGATACGCTTTTTCTGGTATTCCAGGGCGATCGTGTTGGCGAGATCGGCCGCCTCCTGCCTGTCCCGGTCGAGGACGGTGATCTGGATGAGGTCCGTATTCCTGATCTCCGAAATGGAGAGCATGGAGCGAAGCTTGGAATAGGCGACATCCCTGGAACGCATGTCCCACTTCTGCAGCAACTTCATCGAGTCGACCACGGGGTAGAGAATCTCCTTGCGCTGGATGATTTGGAACTGGGTGGTCGAGAAACGAGGGTCAAACCTCTGGCCTGCCGATCCGTTGAAGATCTGCATGTTGTTGTTGTCCTCCTTGACCTGCATCGTGACGGAGGACTGGTACTGCCTCGGGGTCAGGTAGGTGGAAACGCCGGCGGTGATGACCACCAGAAGGAAGACGAGGATGATGAGGGGAAGTCGAACCCGGATAACCCTCCAGTAATCGAGCAGGTGGAGCTTGATCTCCCCGGAATCGCCCTCGTTGGATGAATGATGAATCTGCATGAAAATCTGTAGGTTCAAACTACCCCAACATTCCTGAAACGCCAAATCGGATCATACTGGGTGGGGGCGATTGTTGCTTACGCGATAGCCTATCAGGTGGCTCTCAGAAAGCGGCCTTGATCTGAAGATAAGTGATGCCGCGGTCATATTCCTGGCTCGGCACCGAGGGGCACATTGATGAGATATACTGGTAACCCAGGGCGAGTTGGAAAATGCGGTTAAGCTCGTAAGCAAAATCGACATTACCCTGGAGCGTTGACTGATTGTAATCGATGAGCTGTCCGTTGGGACCATTCTGCGAGTCCTGAAAATACTGCAGCAGGTAGAAGAGGCCCAAGTTGAACCTCAGCTTTGCCGTGATACCCTGAGAGTAGTTCAAACCGGTGCGAAAGGCGGGGCTGAAGCTGACATTCTGCTGACCAGCGGGCTGGGTGCCGATATGGGCGACCCAACTCAAGCTGGATGCCTTGGCAAATGCCCAACTGAAATTGCTGTCCACATAGGGACCGATGTAGGTGCCGTCCTGATTGGCATTCTGGAACGTGCGGAACTCGGCGCCGCCGCGGAAATTCCAGAACCACTTGGGATTGAAGATATGGTCGAATCCGGCCGAGAGCGACTGCCCCCAACTGTTGTTGCCCTGCTGGGCGTAGCCGTAAAGATCCGTGTTGTAATCGAGGACCGCCGTGGTAGTCGGCTTGACCAGCCAGCGGAAGGACTGCCCGATGCCGGGTTGATTGAAGCCCTGTTGGTTGTTGAGGCTCTGCTCCAGAAAGTAGTTGAAGGTGTAGTTGAACCGGGTGACGGTCGTGAAAAGATCAGACCACTGGTAGGCACCGGCAAAACTGTTGGCCGAGAAGATGTAGGAACCGTTCTGGTTCTGGGGAGTCCCGATCAGGCCGGGATTGGGCTGTTGCTGGAACGAGGTGGAGGTGTTGTAAGTAAGCACCAGGCGCGGGGTGAAGCGGTATTCCACGGACAGGCCGAGTCCAATCACACCTTGGAGCGACTGGTTGTTTCCTGCGTTGAAATACTGGGTGATTCCGCCGGTCAGGTCGGCATTGACCAGAAGGCGGGGTGAGCCGAAGCGGTAATTCACGGCCCCGTTGAGGTTGCCGAAAGTACTGGCAATTGCATTGTTGGCGGAACTGTTGATGTTGCTGTCGTATCCGCCTCGGAGAGCAACTTGGAAGCGCAGCTTCTTGGCCCAGTCAAACATGCCTCCCAAGGGACCAGGTCCGGAGGATCCGGATGCACCCGGCGTCGACTCATCAAGTTTAATTGCAGGCATTCCGACTGATGCAGGGGCGAACTGGGGATTGCCGGCAGGTTGGGCGCTGGGAAGATTGAGTTCCTCGGCTGTGGGAGGATTGAATTCCGGCTTGGAAGCCGGAGTGGCTTGGGGAGTTGCATCAGCCTTCGGTTCGGGCGACGAATCCGGAAGGGGGGGAGGCAATGGAAGCGCCGGCGTCGGCAGTGTTACCGAGGGAGGGGTTACCTGCAGTTGGAGATTTTCAGATGACTCGCCGGGTGTTCCGGACATGCCCTGCCCGGAATCTGAACCACCAGCCTGCGGCATCGACCCTCCTTCACCGCCAGACGATGCATCCTGAGCCAAAAGCCCCCCGAAACCTAGAAAAGAAAGCATGATGATGCACATCATGCTACTGATCAAAAAGTTCAGGTGGCGGGTCATTGGGGGGGGAGTTCGGCTTTTGAAGCAAAAATGGTTCACTTAAAAACACGCTAAAATCTCTTCTGGCAAGGCTATATTGAGTGAAAGTTGGTCACATATCGACACCGATCACCTCTCCTTTTTTAGGGACTCCAGTCTCTGAAGACGCTGCCTCAAATCGAGCGCCCCCTCAAAACGAGAGGCAACACGGTAATAATGCCCCGCCTCGGCCTCCTCTCCAAACCCTTCCAGAACCAACCCATATTCCTCATAAACAAGAGCAAAGAGGGGAAGTCGCTGCATGGCTCCCAGAAAGGCTGTCCGAGCACCCGTTTCATCCCCAATTCGGGCGAGGACATCCCCCAGGCACATCCGTACAAACCAATCCCCCGGATCAGAGGCAACCACGCGGGTTAGTCTCTGCTTCAAATCAAGTGTAGATCCCGGTTCCGAAAGCGTCGGGTCGGCACAAAGGATCCTCCTCCATTGGAGATCCCACAAGATGGCGGCGTAGCGACTGCTGCATGGAACCGCATCGAGGGCGGCTTGGACATGAAGCACACCCTCGGGCACCCCCGCCAGGGACTTGAGGGTATCGCCCGAGGTTGCGGAGAGTTTCTTGGAAAGACGCTCTGCCTCGAAGAAGCCCCTCTCCCTGTTCCAGCTTCGTTCCATCACCACGAGCATCAGAGCACAGAGCGCCGTCAATGCGAGGACACCCGTCCAGCGGGCCCAACCCGCACGGGATCGGGTGTCTCGCCCGGATCGAGGCGAGGAGGGATTGCAGAGGAGCCCGAAGCAGGCACCCGCAAGGAGTGCGTTCGCCGCAAGATGCATGTTGAAATCAAAAAAGGAATGGATGACCTGCGCTCCGGCAACCGCAAGGGCTCCGAGCAGAATCGCCCTGGAATCGCTCCAGAAAGCCCCGCTACCCACCTCGTGACCGGCATCACATTTCACTTGAAGGAGAGGGTGGGCACCGACCCGGAAGTGCACCGTGAGAAAAACCAATAACAGCAACGCCCCGATCAGGCCGTATTCGGAGAGGAGTTGCGCAAAATCATTGTGAGCAAGCAGGGACTCGTACGGCATCATGAGCCGCGCCGACCACTGGAAACTTCCTGCTCCGAGTCCCAGAAAGGGTGCCGCCCCGAGATCATGGATGGCAGCCCGCCAGAGATCCTCCCGGTAAGTGTCCATCCAAAGCCCCTGCATGCGCGATTGCACGGCCAGATTTCCGGAGAGGAAAGCTGCGGCCGCACCACCGACTACCGCCAGCATCAAGCCCGCCATCGACCCGACAAGCAGACCGCGGGAATTTCCCGATGCCAGCAGGATTAGCAGGGAAAGGAGTGCAAAGAGCCCCAATCCTACCCCTAGCGACACCACCCCGCCGCGACTCAGGCTCAATCCGACAGCTGCCGAGAAAAACAGAAAGCAATAAAGCAACAGCCCCCGGGTCGTCCAACGGCACCTTCCCCAGCAAAAGAGGGCCAGGGCAAAAAGCGCCGCATCCCCCAGCAACCACGCCAGATGGTTTTTATTGGCATAGGTGCCGACGGTGACCGGATAATGGTACGCCAGCCAGGGGAATACCTCACGGAACGGCGACCAGGAGGCGTCGCAAAAGAGCTGGTAGAACTCGACACACGCCTGAACAAAGGCCGAGGCAAGGATCAGCGTGATAAAAAGCAGCCTCGGGCCCCTCGAGCAGACCGCGCACGCCATCACCAGATAGACCATCAGCACCCCGGCCAACCGCATTAGTTCGTATTCCCTCAGGCCCGGATCCCCCCCGAAGCAGGTTCGGATCAGGAGGTAGATCCCCAATCCCAATGCGGCAAGCAAGGGAATGCCTCTGGGATCATCGGAATAGGCACGGAAGGAGTGCGTGGAAGAAGAAAAGGCTCCGGTGAGGACCAAGGGAATCGCAAGGAGACCAGATGCCAGCACGGGCAGATAGCAGAAGAGCAGAGGGAAGATCGGGCGTCCCCCTCCCCCGATCAACTGCATCCCGATGATCCCGACCGCAGCAAGGGCAGCGACGATCCATGGAAGTGGCCGGAGAGGAAGAGGCATGACGGAGATCCTGAAGGCAGAAGGAAAAATGAAGAATGAGGAATGAAAAGGCGATCGGCAAATAATCAGGGAAAGTCAGAGGTCAGAGGTCAGAGGTCAGAGGGCGGCAACCAGCAACCAGCAACCAGCAACCAGCAACCAGCAACTACGAACTGAACTAGGAACAGTGAGGAAAACCCCTCAGTTGTCAGTTATCAGGGATCGGTGAGGGAAACTGAACCAAGCCGGTGGTGGGAACGAAAGGCAAAGGGCTTGAAACG
>JBEAOJ010000146.1:0-2900 GCA_041164985.1 Verrucomicrobiota bacterium
ACTACCGGCGCCATGATTTCAGCCGCTCGCACAAGTTCGAGCTTTCCAACCAGACGAAACAGACACTCGCCTCGCTCGGCTCACCGGCCAGGGTGATCGTCTATTTCTCCCCCTCCTCCACGGCCACCGGTTCGGAGCTCCACGGCGACATCTTGGCACTACTCAGGGAATACCAGTTCCTCTCTCAAGGTCATGGGCTGAGCAAGGGACAAGGCCGCGGCAACCTCACCGTGGAGAGAGTCGATCCCCTGCGGAACCCGGCCCGAGCACGCGACCTTCAGGCTCAATACAGGTTCTCCGGTGCCGAGAACGTGCTCATCGTGGAATACGGCGGACGCAGCACCGTGATTCCCGTTCCCGAGATGGGTGAGTACGACACGGAGCCCACCCGGTACGGGGAGCGCCCAAGGCTTGTCGCCTTCCGCGGCGAGCAGGTTCTGACCTCCGCTTTCATCGGGCTTGTGCAGCCCGCCAGTAGCAAGAAGGTCTATTTCCTGCAGGGCCACGGGGAAGGCATGCCCGGCATCCCGCCGATGCAGATCATCGGCCAGAACCTCAAGCGCCAGAACATCACCACCGCCCCTCTCAATCTCTCGGCAGGCACCGTTGCCGTTCCCGCGGACGCGGCCCTCGTGGTGATCGCCGGCGCGCACTTCGACCCGTCGGCGGACGAACTCGCCGTCCTCCGCGCCTACTGGCGGGCGGGGGGGCATCTGCTGACCCTCCTCGACCCGACCGGTGAGACACCCGGCCTGGATGCCTTCCTCGACGAGGAGGGGAGGATCAGGCCCAGGAACGACAGGGTTCTGCGCCTTGTGAACCTCGGCGGCGCGACGGGAATCCTGCGCGACGTGACCGGCGAGTTCTTCGCAGGCTCGGAGATCACGGCGAGACTGGTCGGCCTGAACATCCTCTTCGCCGGCAACACCCGCTCGCTTGCCATCAATGACCAGCGCGATCGCTCCATCAAGGGGCAGGAAACCGGACCCACCCGTCCGCTCATCCGCGGCATCCACGGATTCCGCGGGTGCTCCGGATTTGCCAACGCGGACGGCAAGGGAGTGACCTTCGACCCGGCGAAGGATAACTTCTTCCCGGCCTACATCGCGGCAATCACCGATCTCGGAGGCGTGCATGACGACCGCGTGGCACTTGGCGCCTCCCGGATGGTCGTGGTGGGCAACAGCGAGTTTCTCAAGGACAAGTTCCTCGCCGGCACGGGGCTGGACTTCTTCTCCAGCGCGGTCAACACGCTCATCGACCGCACCCAACTCGCCGGAACAACCCCCAAGACCAAGGAGTTCTTCACACTCAATCTCGACGAACTTCAGCTCCGGCTTCTGGCTCTCTGGACCATCGTGGCGGTTCCACTCGCCTCGGCCCTGCTCGGCCTGATTTTCCTCTGGAGGAGGCGCTCGTGAGCTGGAGGGGCACCCTTCTGCTGCTGATCCTCGCGGGGCTGGCGATCGGCATCCTGCTTTTCTCCCAGCGCTCACGCACCCGATCCCCCGGAGAACCGTTGCTTGGCTTCGACCCTTCGGCGGCGGATCGGATCACCATTCTGGAGGGAGTGGGCCGTGTCGAGATGGTCAGGGAGGATGAGGTCTGGAAGCTTGTTTCACCCCTCCCCGATCGCGCCGATCAAGCGGCGGTGCAAGCCCTGCTCGACAAGGCTTCCGGAATAGCTTCTCTGGACCGACTCAAGCCCGCCGACCTCAAGGGAAACGTGAGCCTCGAAGCGCTGAACCTCAAGCAGCCGCGGAGAAGCGTGACTATCAGGGCGGGGAAAACCCATACCCTCCTCTTCGGCGCGGATGGGGCCGCCGCGGGCCAAATCTACGCACGGGTGGACTCCGACCCCTCCGTCTATCTGGTGTCCGCCGAGACGGCATCCCACGCCTTTCGCCCGGCGGCTGAGTTCCGCGACACGCGCCTCACGCCACTCTCAGCGGACCATCTCGAGGAGATCACCCTTTCAAAAAATGCGTCGGGGGGATCCCAGCAACTTCAACTTAAAAAGGGCATGAACGGATGGATGATCGAAAGTCCCGTCTCCGCACACGGCGAGAACGCCGCCGTCGAGGCCTGGGTGGGTTCGCTACTCGGAGCCAGGATCGTCCGCTGGATGCCGGAGGGAACCGACCCCGCGGCATGCGGACTGGAGCCTCCGGTGGCGACACTCTCTGCACATGAGGAGGGTGGCGCCCCCGTGGTGATCTCTATCGGATCGGAGGCAGGCGACTCTCCTGGCAGCCGCTACGCACGCTGCAACGGCCGCCCCGGAATCTGCATCGTCTCCGGAATCTCCCCTGCGCTTGCGGCCACGCCGGCATCCCTGCGTTCCAGAAATCCACGAACAGTTCAACTCGACGTCATCGACAGGATAGAAATCGGCACGGGAGGCCAAGACGGGGGGCGTCCTCGGTTGCTGCTGGCGCGAAAGAAAGGGGGCGATGACTGGCAGGTCGTCGAGGGCGGCTCGGGCGATCTTTCCGGAACGAAGGTCGAAGAATGGCACAGGAGGTTGTCATCGCTGAAGGCTTCGGGATTTGAACCCGCGACTCCCGATCGCCTCGCGGCGCGCGGAATGAATCCGCCTCAATTCACGATACGCCTCATCGCGCATCTCTCCGAAAACTCCGCCGAGGAAAGCGCCGGCGACATGGTGCTCGGAGAGTATGCCTTCGGCACGGCGTCGGATGGGATGGTCGCCATGCGTGAGGGAACATCCTCCGACCTGATGCTCCTTCCGGAGAATTCACTGGAACTGGCCAAAGGACCGGAAGGCCATCTTTCAAATTGATGAATTGTTGATTGCTGATTGCGATGGCTTGCTTGCAACATCGGCGTTTAACTCTCCGGCCATTTCCTCACTCAAAGATTTTCGACCTAACAGCCTA
>JBEAOJ010000147.1:0-12850 GCA_041164985.1 Verrucomicrobiota bacterium
AGGTAGCTGCAGCGCATGACATGACGGAGGAACTGGTGTCCCAGTCCGCGGTTCTCATGAGCACCTTCGATCAGTCCCGGAATGTCGGCCACGGTCGTCTTCCGGTAATCCTCGAGATCGACGACGCCGACCTGGGGATTCCTTGTCGTGAAGGCGTAGGAACCGACCTTGGGATGGGCCCGGGAGATGGCGCGGAGCAGGGTCGACTTGCCCGCATTGGGATAGCCGACGAGGCCCGCGAAGGCGATGGATCGCATCTCGAGCAGGAACCATCCCTCCTCGCCGGGAGTTCCCTCGGTGAAACGCCTCGGGGCGCGGTTGCGTGAACTCTTGAAGTGGATGTTGCCCCGGCCCCCCTTGCCGCCGTGGCAGATGATGAACTCCTTTCCCACCTGGTCAAGGTCGGCAACGAGATCCTCTGCCATCGGGTCGGGGAGTCCCTTCCTGGACTTCGGTGTCTCGGAGAGTTCCTCCTCCTCGGGCGGTTCCGCGAAGGGATCGTGCGGCTCGGGTGTCGGGAAGCGGTAGACGAGGGTCCCCACGGGCACGGGAACCACCAGATCGGGAGCCGACTTTCCGTGGCGTTGGCGGAAAGAGCCCTTGCCACCGGGTTTCGCCTTCAGGATCGGCTCGAAGAAGAGATTGGCCAACTGGTCGGTGTGCGTGTCGGCACGCAGGATCACATCGCCTCCGTCGCCCCCGTCGCCGCCATCGGGCCCGCCCTTGGGAATGAATTTCTCACGGCGGAAACTGGCGGAGCCGTCTCCCCCGTCCCCCGCCTTGGCGTGAACCCTGACTCGATCGATGAACATTCGGCTACTTTTGCAGAAGCTTGGAGTAAAGTCGCTCTGTTTTACGGGCTATGGCATCCCAGCCGAAGAACTCCTCGGCGCGCTTCCTCCCGGCGGCTCCCATCTTCGCGGCCAGCGCGGGATCGGCCATGAGGAGATTGATCTTTGCGGCCAGATCGGAGGCGAAGACTTCGGGCTCGGTCGCCTCGAAGGGACTCTCCGTCATCTGCTTGAGCGGAACGAGGAAGCCGGTCTCACCGTCAACGACGACCTCCTTGATGCCTCCCACGGCACTGGCAACCACGGGAGTGGCACAGGCCATCGCCTCGAGATTGATGATCCCGAAGGGCTCGTAGATCGAGGGGCAGACAAAGACAGAGGCACCCGAGTAGAGGGAGATCGCCTCGGGCCGCGTCACCATCTTCTCAATCCAGACAATCTCCCCGTGATGCTCGCGGGCGGCGGCCACGGCCTGCTGCATCTCGGCGGCGATCTCGGGCGTGTCGGGGGCTCCTGCGCAAAGGACGATCTGGAAGCCGGGGTTCAGGTGACGGATGGCGCGGACGAGATGAATGATCCCCTTCTGGCGGGTGATGCGGCCGACGAAGAGGACATAAGGGCGATCAGGATCGACTCCCAGCGCCTTCAACGCCGAGGGATTCTCAACCGCGCGGTATTCGGAGAGATCGATCCCGTTGTGAATGACGCTGATGCGTTCTTCCTTCACATCGAAGAGGGAGAGGACATCCCGCTTGGTCTCCTCGGAGACGGCGATGACCGCATCGGCCATCTCCAGCGCGGTCTTCTCGACCCAGAGGGAGAAATCGTAGCCGCCGCCGAGCTGCTCACGCTTCCAGGGGCGGAGAGGTTCCAGCGAATGCACCGTGATCACGAGCGGGATGCCATAGTTCAGCTTGGCCATGATGCCGCCGAGATGGGTGTACCAGGTGTGGCAGTGGACAAGATCCGCACTGATGCCGGCGCCGTTGAAATCAACGCAGCGGCGTGAGGCGCCGAGAGGACTCTGCAGCGGCTTAGGGCAGGTCATCCCGGGGGTTCCGGTACCGAATCCCCTCACCTGCAGATTTCCAAGATCCTCCTTCTGATCACCGAAGCAGCGCACCTCCACCTCCATGAGCTTGGCAAGCTCGCGGCTCAGATAGTCGACATGAACGCCGGCACCCCCGTAGATGTTTGGCGGGTACTCGTTGGTGAGGAGAAGGGTTTTCATGGGGATCAAACTGGTCTGTTGAAGTTTAGGAATCTCAGGCTGAAAGATTCCTTCACTGATTTAGCTGCTTTCCAGTTAATAGTCCAACAGCCTTCAGCTTAGCTCTGTTTAAGCCGAGTTGAAGGATTCAATTGCCCTTAGCTCTCTTGTGCTTTTTGTGCATTTTGTGGCTACACATTTTCTGAATGCGCTCTCACGGCCTATCCTTGCCATTTCTTCGCAGGGAAAGAACGAGGGCCAATCAGAGACACTTCACGGGTAGCAGGAGTTGGAGCACACCCGCCCCTGGCACGAGGCGCTGGGCCTCGATTTGGGTCAAGGAGGCCTTGGAAATATTCACCGAACTGCTCTTTCCAAGATCGAGAAGGGTGGCGACCAATGAACTGAAATCCGGCTCATGACCCACAAGCAGGATGCTCTTGAAACGGCTGTAGGCTTGAATCTCGGCCAAGGCCCTCTCGGGATTCATGCCGCACGCCGCCCAAGGAACCTCGGAGATGTCGGTATTCCCCAGGATCTTGGAAACGATTCCGGCGGTTTCACGGGCACGGACGACCGGACTGGTGAGGATCAAATCGGGTCTCATGCATTGCTCTTTCATGAAACATCCCACCCGACGCGCCTGTTTCATCCCCTTCTCCGTCAATCGGCGGGAGAAATCATCGGCGCAATGAGGCTCCGCCTCGGCATGGCGCAGGAGGTAGAGAAGCATTGGGAAAAGTATGAAGTCAGAATGATGAAGAATGAAAACAATCAGAAATCACAGGCATGGTTACGCCTTTTCATCCTTCATCCTTCATCATTCATCTTTTTCTCACATCGCCATCCCGCCGTCGACCGCCAGCACCTGGCCGGTGATGTAGGAGGCGGCGGGGCCGGAGAGGAACGCCACCGTTCCGGCGATCTCCTCGGGCTGGCCGAAGCGTGCCAAGGGGATCTGTGCAAGGGCACCCTTGCGGATCTCCTCGTTGAGGACAGCGGTCATGTCCGTCTCGATGAAACCGGGTGCCACGACATTCACGGTGATGCCACGGCTGGCGACTTCCTTGGCTAGTGCCTTGGTGAGTCCGATCATGCCGGCCTTGCTGGCGGCGTAGTTGGTCTGACCGGCAAGCCCCATCAGACCGCTGACCGAGCTGATGTTGATGATGCGGCCGGAGCGCTGCTTCATCATGGTGCGGAGCAGGGCGCGGATGAAGTTGAAGGCTCCCTTGAGGTTGGTGTCGAGGACGGCATCCCAGTCCTCGGAGGACATGCGCATGAGCAGGTTGTCCTTGGTGATCCCGGCATTGTTCACGAGAATGTCGGCACGGCCGAAGTCGGCCACGATCTGGTCTCCGACCTTCTGGACGGCGTCGAAATCGGCGACATCGACGGCGTAGGCCCTGGCCGATCCCGGACGGATCGCCTCGAGTGCGGCGGCGACCTTCGAGGAATTCGCCTCGCTGCGGCTCACAACGGCAACCTTCGCCCCGGCCTCGACGAAATAACGGGCGATGGATTCACCGATGCCGCGTCCGGCTCCGGTGACGATGGCGACTTGATCCTGAAGGGGTTGGTTGGTGGTACTCATAAAGTGACGGTTGCTGGATAAAATGGAGGAAATGAGATCTTCTTGGCTATCCGAGCCGAGGGATCGGGGCAACGCCATTCTCTCCGCATACCCTACAAGGAAGAGCAGGACTTTCTGCGTGACCGGGGAAGCACGGCGAGGCATTTTTTGGAGCTGCACCTTGATCGACATGGGAAATTTCACCGCATTTGAAAAGAAGATGACCTCCGCCGGAATGGGGGAAGCCGTCATCCGCGCGTTTCGCCGCAATTACGAGGCGCTGATGCGTCAGGAGACCGGGATGATTCCCGAGACCTCGATCTCTCCGGCCGATGGGCTTGCATCGCTTGAGTCCCTCTCAGCGCAAGCCGGTGCGGCAGATGCCGCTCTCCTAACCCGGACGGTGGTGATCAAACTCAACGGCGGACTGGGAACCGGCATGGGCCTTCAGGGGCCGAAGAGCCTTCTGGCCGTCCGCGAAGGGGTGAACTTTCTCGACCTCATGGTGCGTCAGATCATCGATCTGCGCAAACAAAGCGGGACCGCCGTCCGCCTCCTCCTGATGAACAGCTTCAGCACAAGTCGGGAGACGCTGGCCCACCTGGATCACTACCGTGCCGACGGTCTCGCCGATGCCGCCGAGGTGGAGTTGATGCAGAATCAGATCCCCAAGATCGACGCGCGGACCATGGAACCCGTGGAATGGCCGGCCGATCCCGAACTCGAATGGTGCCCGCCGGGTCACGGCGACCTCTATCCCGCATTGGTCGCGAGCGGATGGCTCGATCGACTGCTGGCGGAGGGGGTCAGATACGCCTTCGTCTCCAACTCCGACAATCTGGGAGCGATTCTCGACCCCGTGATCCTGCGTCATTTCGCGGAATCGGGTTCACCCTTCCTCATGGAGGTCACGCGGCGGACGGCGGCCGACCGCAAGGGAGGTCATCTGGCGGTCCGCAAGGCTGATGGAAGGTTGCTTCTGCGCGAGGTGGCCCAATGTCCCGACGAGGATCTGGAGGCATTCCAGGACATCGCGCGACACCGCTACTTCAACACCAACAGTCTCTGGATCCGGCTCGATCTGCTCAAAGAACAGCTCGAGGCAAATGACGGCGCACTCCCCCTGCCGATGATCCGCAACAGCAAAACGGTCGATCCCCGGGACAAGAAATCGACGCCCGTGGTTCAATTGGAAACCGCAATGGGCGCCGCAATCGAGTGCTTCCAGGGCGCCTCGGCCATCGAAGTCCCGCGCAGTCGCTTCGCACCGGTCAAGACAACATCCGATCTGCTTGCCCTGCGCTCCGATGCGTATGAAGTGCTCGAAAACGGACAAGTCCGCCTCGCCGCATCCCGCAGGGGAGTCCCTCCGGTGATCACTCTCTCGGATGATTACAAACTGGTCGACCGGATCGGGGCATTGGGCGTTCCGAGCCTGATCGACTGCACCTCACTAACTGTCAAAGGCCCGATCCACTTTGAATCAGGCGTGATCATCAAGGGTGACGTGGCTTTTGAAAACACCGGCGGCACGACACAGAACATGAAGGCCGGAGTTTATGAGGATCAACAGATCCGCTTTTGATCTTCATGTAAGCAATCGCTTTTTGGGGTTGGGGATCGCTTCGGGATCTGCGCTTCATGGCATGGAATAGCTCCAGAGTTTGATGATCGGCTCTTAGGGAATTCCCTAGGTGGAAGAGTCCAGTACGGGCTCAGAAGCACCCTCTGTTGAAATCCACCGGCGCCTCCCGGAGTCCTGGGTGGCGGAGATGCGCATAGGTGTCCTCCTTGCCCTCCAAATCGGAGGTTTCATCTTTTTCATCTGCGGAGTTCGGGTTGAAACTTCCCGTTAGAAAAGCGACGATACACAGCGTTATTCATTCTTGCCCATGCGTGCCTCTCTTTTTTCGTATCTTCGAGAATTTCTTTTTTGGGGCATGATCCTATGCCTTCTTTTTCCCTCTGCGGTTGAAGGCGGGACGGTTTTTTCGGAAGAGAAACTTTTGGGGCACCTCTCGGCTGGTGATCAAGATCAGGCTGAGGCTGAAGTTCAGCAGGCCATCAAGGATGGAGATCGCTCACCAAAGGCGATTTTTTGGGCGGCGGTTTTGGCCCGCTCGAGGTTTAACATGAAAGCCTCCCTGCCGATGTTTGCCCAACTTTTGGCGACCCAACCGGAATCCTTTGAGGGCCGCGCTTCGGGATTCATTCTGGGTATCGATACCGCCAAGGACAGACGCACAGAGTTGTTCTACTACAATGCCCTTGTTGCACAGACGACTCTTGAACCAGATTCCATACCGTTGAATTGGCTTCTCGGTATTATGACCCGAGCGATTGCACGCGAAGGCGAGCAGGAGGGCATCACTTCGGAAACAAGAAAGCGCATTCTGGCAACCGGCGTCAGAAGCTATTCCAAAGTGCTTTCATTGCTTGGCGTCAACGAGGGGCCTTTTTGTGTCCACCAAACTATGGCCAATCTTTTGGACGAACTGGAAGCCTTTGACCAAGCCGAAACGCACCGCAAAATTACTCTGAAAAAGTGGCGTACGCCCATCAGTCTCCACAGTTCCGCGTGGACTCTTTACGAGATGTTTCGCCCCGATGAGGCCCTCTCTCAAATCAACGAAGCGATCGCTTTGGGTGGCAATACCGAAAAATACTATCACCTGAAAGGAAGCGTTCTCAGGGCGCTCGACCGTTTGCCAGAGTCCATAGAAGCCTGGAACCATGCCGCGGAGCTATCGCACAAATCCAAGGCGTATTATTGGGATCAATCTTCCAAGGATTTTCTCCTGCTTGGGAAATTGGCTGAAGCCAAGTTCTACTCCGCAAAAGCACTTGCCGATTACCCCCACGCCGAAGCCTATCAAATTCTGGATGCAAGACTGGCCGCACTGGTCGGAGAACCTGACGGGCCGCAGCGGGTCGCCAATGCGGACACCTTTGATTTCAATGGAGATGTCTTGCTGAAAAAGCCCGAAGAGAAAAAAGCGGTCCCCGACTCACCTCTCTATGCGGCCGCATCAACCGGCGATCTTACCGCCTTGCGCGCGGCTCTTCCGTCCCCCGACATCAACGCTCTGAGTGGAAAATACAAGCAAACCGCCCTGATGGTGGCCGCCCAGTGCGGATTCACGCACATTATCGACGAACTCCTCCAACACGAAGCGGCACTGGACATCGTCGACCTCAATGGAGACACCGCCCTGCATTATGCCGCACAATTCCGCCAAGTTCCCTGCGTGTGGCGACTCCTGGCGGCGGGTGCGAAAACTGATATCCAGGACAAATGGAGGCAGACACCCCTGACCATGGCTGCAGCCAACAAAGACCTCCGGGCTTTCCGCGCCTTGCTGCCCAGGAGCCGCCTGGACCAGGCCACCCCTCATGGAGGCACGGCCCTCCACTATGCCAGCGGATATGGCAATATTTTCATGATCCGTGAATTGATCGCCGCCGGCGCGGATGTGAACTCCACCGCGCGGGGCAATGGTCAAACCCCGCTCATGTCGGCTTGCGACGAGTGGCCGCATCCCTACATCGTTTCCCCCCTCATCAAAGCCGGCGCCTCCATCAACCTCCGGGACAGCGATGGCAAGACAGCCCTGGCCCATGCCGTGGATCCGCTTTTGAACCGCGGTCTGGTGGAAATGCTTTTGGAAAACGGCGCTAATCCCACCATTGCCGACAAAAACGGCGTCACTCCGATCCGCGCGGCGCGCTGCCTCGGTTTCGAGGATGTCGCCCTCCTCATGGAATCCGTGGCAGGTGCCCCGGAACCCTTTGTTTTCCCCAAATTCGAGCCGCCCGGACCTGATGCAACGCCGGAGGATCAGCGCGCCGCCGCCTTTGTTCTTCCGATTCTCCTCGCGCAAGGACATCCCCTCGGACGAGTGGGATCGCAGTTGAATGAAAAACACGCCGCCCGAAAAGAGTTGAGGCGCATGTTCGGAATTCAAAACAAGGACGAGTTGGCTTCCGAGATCGAAGCCCTCGAAACTTTCCGCCCCTCAAACAACGTGCCGTCGGCTCCCTTGCCAGAGGGCATGACTTTTGAACGCCTCATGGCCATCGCTGACAACGCCGCCGAAAAAACCTTCCAAAAAAGCCATCCCCAAACCCGCGACGAGTCCGCTTGGATTCATGCCCACTTGATCTATCTCTCGGACCTCGGCCTCGCCGCCGGATACATCTCGGAGGAAAAGGCGGCACTCATTCTCAAAAATTCCACGCAAGCCATCGCCGCAAAATTTTCGAATTGGTCCGCCTTCCTCGACAGCTTCCAGATGGGCGCCACACGCCACAACGGCTGGGAAGCCGAGCGCTATGGGAATATCGAAAAATTGCTGGCCGCGAATGGTCCCAAATGGCCGAAGCCGTGAGATTCGCCTGATGAGTTACGGTTGATGGACCCAAGAAAATCTTGAAGCGTTCTAATAACCCCTTTTCACGCTTCAGCCCTGAAGCGATGTCGCGACTCTGCGGCGTAGTTGGCCGCAGGCGGCGTCGATGTCGTGTCCCTTCTCACGACGGATGGTGGCGGCGATGCCGCGGTCGCGGAGGATCGAGAGGAACTCCTCCTGCGCCGCCTCGGAGGGACGCTTCCACGGCAGGCCCTCGACGGTGTTGTAGGGGATGAGGTTGATCTTCGCCCGGAGTCCCCTCGCCCGATCGGCCAAAAGCCTGGCTTCCGAAGGGGCATCGTTCACCCCCTCGATCAGGATGTACTCGAAGGTGATCATCTGTTTCTTGCGATCGGAGTAATAGGAGCAAGCCTCCATCAACTCGGCCACGGGGTGCTTCTTGTTCACCGGCATGATCTGACTGCGGACCTCATCGCTTGCTCCATGCAGGGAGATGGCCAGTCTGATCTGGAGCGGTTGGTCGGCAAGGTCGCGGATCCGGGGCACTAGCCCGCTGGTGGAAACCGTCATCTTGCGTGCCCCCAGGCCGACGCCCCACGGAGCATTCAGGATCGAGACAGCCTGGAGCCAGTTCCGGTAATTGGCCATCGGTTCCCCCATTCCCATGAAGACGAGATTGTTGATCCTCTCTCCGGAGACCTTCTCGGCAAGCAGGACCTGGGAGACGATCTCATCGGCGCTCAGATGGCGCTTCCAGCCGTCGAGTCCGCTTGCGCAGAACTTGCATCCGTAGGCGCACCCCACCTGCGAGGAGACACAGAGGGTGCGCCGGTCGGACTCCTCTCCATAGAGCGCCGGTGAGGCCGGAATCAGCACCGTCTCGATCAACTCCCCGTCATGGAGGCGCAGGAGAAGCTTGCGGGTGGTGTCCTTGGAACCGCTCACCGTCACCACCTCGGGCATCCGGATCGGATGCACCTCCTGCAGCGAGGAACGGAGGGCGGCGGGAAGATTGCTCATCGCATCCCAGGATTCCACCCTTTTTTCCCTGCCGTAGACCCACTCCATGACCTGCTTGGCGCGGTAGGAGGGTTGCCCCATCGCGGTGAGACTCTCCTCAAGATCGCCGAGTGTCAGGGAGTGTAGGGGGAGAACAGGTTGGGATTCGCTCATGATGGATCTAAGCTCGGAAGCATCACAGAGTGAGAGAAATCCAATCCTCTGCAAGCAGGGATTGAGGGTATTTATCCCAGATTTTGCGATAGGGTGGATTTCTCATGAAAAAATCGTGTATCCTATCGATATCACCCTCCTGATTACCTTCATCACCCATGATTGATTCCATGATTCTGAAATCCTCTGCCTCTTTGCGCCTTTGCGGGAGATTGATTCCTTTTTTTGGAGCGGCGCTTCTTACTCTCCTGCTCACCGGATGCCTCACCACCCCTGTCGAAAAATCAGGAGGTCCCGGCTCCGTCACGGTGAGCAACTCCAACCCGGCCGCCATCATCGCGGCGGCTCAAAATGTCTTTCCCCGATACGGTTACAGTCCGGCCTTTGGCGGTGACGGCATCAGTTCCGTCTCCTTTGACAAGAACTCCAACCAACTCGCCAATGTCCTCTGGGGAAGCTACGGCGATCCGCAGACGATCCGGGTGAAGGTGAAGATCGTCCCGATCCCGGGAACAAATGACTACCGGATCAGCCCCAAGGTCTACACGGTCAGCGACAGGGGCGAAGCCGGTTTCGAGAGCAAGCGCGCCCTGATCGGACTCTGGGGATCGGAGTTCGGCCCGTTGCTGAAGAAAGTCGCCGCCCAAGCCTCGGGCCCGGGCGCGCAGTAGGGTCCGGCACGCCTCGCGTCATGGGAGCCTTCCTCAACAACTGGCTCTTCTGGTCGCTTCTCTCCGCGCTTTTTGCGGGAGCAACAGCCATCCTGGCCAAGGTCGGCGTGGAAGGGATCAATTCCCATCTCGCCACCGCGATCAGGACAACGGTGGTTCTGCTGATCACCTGGCTGATCGTGGCCGCGGCAGGCACGCCGGTCTCCTTGGCGACGATCTCAAAAAGGACATGGATCTTTCTGACGCTCTCGGGCCTCGCAACCGGCCTTTCATGGGTCTGCTACTTTCGCGCCCTTCAACTTGGCATGGCTTCCAAGGTGGCCCCCATCGACAAGCTCAGCGTGGTCTTCGCCATCATCCTGGCGGTAATTTTCCTCCACGAGCAGCTTTCCTGGCAGCAGTGGGTGGGCGGTCTCCTCATCGTGGGAGGAGCTGTGATCCTTGCCTGGTTCTAGGGAAGCGCTAGCGCTTCCCTAGGCAGTCGCTACCCTCAGGCACTTTTCCCGGGAACGGGGACCAGCACGCATTCCATGCCGGCGGCCAGTGCGGACTGCTTCCCGATTTCCGTATCCTCGAAGACCAGGCATCCCTCAGGAGCCACCCCGAGTCGCCGGGCCGCCTCGAGATAAGGGTCGGGTGACGGCTTGCCGTTCTTGTAATCCTCCGAGGTGACGATCGCCTCGAAGAGATGGATCAACCCGAGGCTCTCGAGCGTGGCCGTCACCGCCTTGCGCCCGCCTCCGGAGGCCACGGCGAGGGGCTTTTTCCCATGCATGGACCGGGCAAAGGCGACGACCGGCTCGATCGCCCGAACCTCGGGAATCAGCGAATGGTATAGCCCCTCCTTGTGGTGGACCATCGCCTCCGGATCCATCAGGAGCCCCTGCATCTCGTTGAGCGCCTCGACGATCTCGCGGGTCGGTCGCCCTCCCCAGCTGTAGTAGAGATCCTCCGGAAGATCCGCGCCATGGGGCTCAAGGGCCATCTTCCAGGCATCGTAATGGAGCCCCATGGTGTCGGCCAGGGTGCCGTCGCAGTCGAAGATGTAGGCGTCAAAGTCGCGTTCCGGAATATTCATGGGCAAAAGAGGTAGCGGCTCGCTTTGCGTTTGACGAAAAAAAAACAGACCAGCATTCTTACCGTTCGGCTTGATCCGGAGACGGAGAGCCACCACCCATGCGCCATACCATCTCCATCCTCGTCGAGAACAAGTTCGGCGTCCTGACCCGCATCGCCGGGATGTTCAGTGGACGCGGCTTCAACATCGACACCCTGAACGTCGGCCCGACGCTCGACCCCGAGACCTCCCGCATGACGATTGTGGTCCGCGGCGACGACAAGGTGCTCGACCAGGTCACCAAGCAGCTCGACAAGCTCGTGAACGTCATCAGCGTCGAGGATTTCGGGGAAACCGAGTATGTCGACCGCGAACTCGTCCTCATCCGCGTGAAGGCCGACGCCAAGGCCCGCGCCGAGATCATGCAGATCTGCGACATCTTCCGCGCCAAGATCATCGACGTGCAGCCGAAGCGCCTTGCCGTCGAGATCACCGGTTCCGAGAGCAAGATCGACAAGTTCCTCGCCCTCATGGACCAGTTCGGCATCACCGAACTGACCCGCACCGGGAAGATCGCCCTCGCACGCTCGAAGTGACCTTCAGAAGGTTGATACGTTAAAAAACGTGAACCGTTAAGACGTATCGCAGCCACAACCTCTCAACCTCTCAACCTCTCAACCTCTCAACCTCTCAACCTAACACCAACACACCACCAACCCATGCCCGCCAAAATCTACACTGACAAGGATGCCGATCTGAAGTTCCTCAAGGGAAAAACCTGCGCCGTGATCGGCTTCGGTTCCCAGGGACACGCCCATGCCCTCAATCTCAAGGAGAGCGGCGTCAAGGTGATCATCGGACTCTACCCCAAGAGCAAGAGTCGCGCCGTCGCCAAGAAGCTCGGCTTCCAGGTTTTTGACACGGCGGAGGCCGTGAAGAAGGCCGACGTCATCATGGTCGCTGTTCCCGATCTCGTCATCCCTTCGGTCTACGAGAAGGACATCGCCCCGAACCTCAAGGCCGGCCAGACCCTCCTCTTCAGCCACGGCTTCGCGATCCTCTACAAGACGATCGTCCCGCCCAAGCATGTCGACGTCATCATGGTCGCCCCCAAGGGCCCCGGCCATACTGTCCGCCGTCAGTACCAGGAAGGCAAGGGTGTCCCCACCCTCATCGCTATCCACAACAACAAGAGCGGCAACGCAAAGAAGACCGCCCTCGCATGGGCCAAGGGCATCGGCGGCACCCGCGGCGGCGTCTTCGAGACCACCTTCAAGGAGGAGACCGAGACCGATCTTTTCGGCGAGCAGGCCGTCCTCTGCGGAGGCACCTCGGCCCTCATCCAGGCAGGGTTCGAGACACTCGTCGAGGCAGGCTACCAGCCCGAGATGGCCTACTTCGAGGTTCTCCACGAGCTCAAGCTCATCGTCGACATGATCAACGAGTCCGGAATCAGCGGCATGCGCTTCTCCATCTCGGAGACCGCCAAGTACGGTGACATCGCCGTCGGCCCGAAGGTCGTCGACGCCTCCGTCAAGAAGCGGATGAAGGCCGCCCTCAAGGACATCCAGACCGGCAAATTCGCCAAGGATTGGATCGCAGAGGCCAAGACCGGCAAGAAGAAGTACAACGCCCTCCTCAAGGCCGGCGAGAAGCACCCCATCGAGAAGGTGGGCGAGCAACTCCGCTCCCGCATGTCTTGGGTCAAGAAGAAGAACATCAAGGGAGCCCAGGCCGCCTACTAGGCTCTTCTCCAGAGAGACTCACCAAAGAAAACGCCCGGATCACCCCGGGCGTTTTTTTGTTTGAAGGGACCGCTCCTGCTTATGGAAGCCGTTGATTCAATCGGCGGTTACCCTAAGGCTTGTTACGACTAAAAGGCAGGTGGCGGTGCCAGGAGTTTTGTTGTCAGGCGAGGCGCATAAGAGAGGCAATACCCCTGCGGTCTTGACTCTCTTGGGCAACAAAGCATGGCGGCAAAAGAACGGCACCCTAAAGGCGAGGG
>JBEAOJ010000148.1:0-4414 GCA_041164985.1 Verrucomicrobiota bacterium
TCGATCTACTCCATGGTGCTGGAGGGTGAAGGCGAGGCGCGCGTCGATGATGAGCCGGTATCCGGCTTTGCTCTCGGCTGCATATGCCCAGAGGTTCTTGGAAACCTCGGGATCGTAGTCAATGCATCTCCAGGAGGGGTTCTGCTTCAGGGCGAGGCAATAGCCTGCGGATTCGGAAGCGGTGTAGGGTCTTTCAAAGACGGTTGGATTGCGAAGCAGCATGTAGAGCTCGACCAGAACCAGTTCGCAAAGGACAAACTCCTCTTTCGATCGCTCCAAGGCTTTGAAGAAGTTTCTGGCCTTTACATGCAGAGGCGAATCCGGATCCGCCGCGTGTATGAAGATGTTTGTATCGGCGGAGAGCACTCAGCGATGTCCCAGATGACGCTTCTCTGCCGACTCAGACTCGGGATGTACGGTCGCCGGATCCACAAGGTGCCCACCGCTTCCTCGGAGAACCGGCATCTCCCATCCTTGGCTGATTTCAGTTTCGGGGATGGTCTTTACATAGGCCTCCATTCCGCGCCGGATCAACTCAGCAACGGACCAGTCTCTTGCGCTCGCGATGCGCTTGATCTGATGAAACAGAGGCTCTGGAAGTTGGATCTGAGTTCGCGTCATGCCACTAATATGATGTTGGCGTCATATTGTTGTCAAGTTCAAGAGAGTGGCCTCTAAAGACTCAATCATCGAGGGAATAACCCGAGGATTATGGATGAAGGATGATCAAGACAGATGTCAGTTTGCAGAAGTCTGAATTCCGATGTCTGCAGGGACTAGGGCCTGTTAAGACTAAAAGGCAGGTGGCGGTGCCAGGAGTTTTGTTGTCAGGCGAGGCGCATAAGAGAGGCAATACCCTTGCGGTCTTGTATCTCTTGGGCAACAAAGCATGGCGGCAAAAGTACGGCACCCTAAGGAACCGCTGATTAAATCGCATAGAGGCCGTTGCGGAAAGAAATGGCCGCGGGCAAGGCGGCTTCGCGGGAGCATCCCCGCAGCGGGTTGCCGTAACGGATGCGTAGCAACGGCCGGGCAAGCAAACCGCGAAGCCAACGCAGCCCCCGGCCTGTTATCTCCGCAACCCAGAGGGCTGAAGCCATTTGTCGATTTTTGCCGCGTTGCTCGCTCGGGAGAGACCGCTGCGGGTATCGCCCAGCGCTCGCGTCTTCAAAAATCAGCAACTGTCCTTCAGCGGCCATCATGGGATTTAATCAGCGTTTCCCTCAAGGCGAGGGTTGCTGATGCGCAGGGCCAGCGTTGCTCTTTCGGTCGTGTAGTGCTGTGACTACACTCCCTCTTTCGCGCCTTGTCCTGCTCCTCATCTCCTCCTCGCGCCATCCCGCCATTTTAATCTTAACAGACCCTAGATCGTATCGGCCATGGTCTTCTCGGCGCGGCCGAACTCGATGAGGCCGATCATGAGGACAAGAAGGGTCACTCCGAGGCTGACAAGCCACTGCCAGATCTGGATCTGTCCCTGGCCCATCATTGCAAACCGGAAGCTCTCGATGATGGGAACGAGCGGATTAAAGATCAGGATATTCTGCAGATGGGGAGGAGCTGACGAGAGGGGGTAAAAGACGCAACTGGCATACATCCAGAGTTGGATGAATGGCGGGACGGCCATCTGGAGGTCGCGGAACCGGGTGGTGACGGCGGCAATCCAGCATCCGAATCCAAGCCCCAACAGGGCAGTCTGAAGGATGAGGAAGGGGATGATGATGACACGGTAGCTGAAGTGGATGGGTGCCCCCTTCCAGAGGAAGAAAAGGTAGAATCCCAGGAAAATCACCAACTGAATGATGAATTGCCAGGCATTGGAAATGATCTGGGCAATGGGAATGGCAAGGCGCGGGAAGTAGACCTTGGTGAAGAGGTTCTGGTTGGAGGTGAAGATGGTGGCTGTCTTGCTCAGGCAGGCGGAGAAGTAGTACCAGATGACGATTCCCGACATGAAGAAGAGGAAGGGAGGGATTCTGTCGGTGGCGATCTTCAGGACGCTGCCGAAAATCACCTGGTAGACGACGGTGCTGATCAGGGGCTGCACGAAATACCAGAGCGGCCCCATGATGGTCTGCTTGTGCATGGCGATCAGGTCACGGCGGACACTGAGGATCACAAGGTCGCGGTACTTCCAGAGCTCGCGGAAGTTCACGTCAAAGAGCGGCTTCTTGGAAGTGATGACAGCTGTCCAGTTCTGCGAAGTCATAGATAAAAGGCGGTTAGGCTGAGAGGTGTGAAACTATAGGTTAAATATGCGCCTTGGAAGACTCAAGGGCGGAAGAGTAATGAGAGATGACCTGATTGAATATTCGGGAATCCTCTACGGAGAGACGCTGGAGTCGAGGTACTTCACATGCTCGCTGACGTAGCTGGGGCGAAGGTGGCATCCGTCATATCGGATAGGGCCCTTTGCATTCTCCCTGATGCATATTCCTCTTGTGGAGAGATAAGCCACCGGATCGATAACTTCAGCCCCGTTCAATTCCGCCATCTTCTTGAGTTCGGTCAGCAATTCCTGATGTCGTTGTTGGAAGTCCCGAGTGGTCAGATTTTTTGCAAGCAGGACGCTTCTCCCTAGAAAATCTCTGCCGTAAGAGAGTCTGGGGTCAAGTTCAGGCCCATTGGGCGGAACCAACAGGAACGTTACCTTTTTCCCGGAAGAAACGAGGCTTTTGATCATCCCTCCGATTCGATCGAGAGCTGCTTGCCTTCCTTTTCCTAGCCCCAAAGAGGCTCCATTACAGAAAAACTTCGAGCCATCGATAAAATATCCATTCCATAATGCGGCAATTACCACCCTGTCTATCTTGGGATAAGTATCCGAAACATATTTCAACTTTGAGATAAACTCGGTGCAATCTCCGCGCTCCTCACTGGTCAGCCCCGGAATCGGAGGTATTCCTCCGCATGTGAGAAAGACAGCTCCACGGGAGGGGCCGTGATTATTTTTGATCAGTTCGATGATTCGGGGACCATACTGCTGTACGTTGCTATCCCCGAAGAAGAGGGTGCAGGGACCGTCCCCGCCTGTTTTGGTAATATACGTTTGTCCCTGCGACCAAATCGTTTGAAACCCCTCCCCCCAAGGCCTGTTCTTTTCAGCAATCGCTTGATCGATCAAAGCCATCTTAGAATTGACCCTGAGTTTCATAGCGCCGATTCCAAAACACATGCCGACTATCCCCAGCATCACAAAGGCAGCCACCAGCAACGGGATCGTCCGATTGGATCTCGAGTATCTGATCGGCCTCTCGATGAAGTAATAGGTGATCACCGTCAGCACAAATGCCACGGCCAAGGCGCTCCAAATGGTGATGTCGTTTGGTTTTCCCTCCTTCACGATATGGACAAAGGAAAGCGCAGGCCAATGGAAGAGGTAGAGGGGGTAGCTGATCAGGCCGATCCAGACGATCGCGGGATGGGATAGGAGGCACCTGTTCACCCAGGCCGATCCGCCCGCCTGGATGATCAGGAGCGTTCCCGCCACAGGTGCCAGCGCCCTCCATCCGGGGTAAGGATCCCCCTTGTGAATGAATGCCATCCCCAGTCCTAAAATGACGACACCTCCAAGGGAGAGGGCATGTCGGTACCGAGGCACCTCTTCTCCGTCCCGAGGTTGGGGGCCACGGTCAAAATGCCACCAAGCCAGCAGGGATCCCCCAAGGAATTCCCAGGCCCGGTACGGAGTAAGGAAGAAGTCGCTGGCACGGTTCTGATACGACATCACGAGGTTGCCTGCCATGGATGCCACCAGAAGGAGTGCCAGGACGAGTGCCACGGGCCACTTCCTCTTCCAGACAAGCAGAAGGATCGGTGGAAAGAAGATGTAGTACTGCTCCTCCACCGCGAGCGACCACAGATGAAGGAGGGGCTTTAAGTTCGCCGCCGTGTCGAAGTAACCGCTCTCTTGCCAGAAAACGATGTTCTGGATGAAAAGCGTCCCCGCGGCCACATGCTTGCCAAGTTGCTGGTATTCATTCGGAAGAAGCACCACGGCTCCATACACAAGGCATATTGCCAATACGGCGATCAGCGATGGGAAGAGTCTCCTGACACGCCGCGCATAGAACTCAGCAAAGCTAAAGTTCCCCTCTCTATGCCCCTTGTAGAGAATCCCACTGATGAGGTAACCGCTGATCACGAAGAAGATGTCCACCCCGATAAACCCTCCGGGAAGCGCATGCGGAAAAGCGTGATAGATGATCACTCCCAGCACGGCAACGGCCCGCATGCCGTCGATGTCAGCGCGATATTTCAGATGGGTCATGCGGTTCCAGAGGTTACCGGGGGAGCAATCTCACATCCGTTTTCATTCTTCCGTAATCCTTGAACTCGGCAGCATCAGGCAAAGTTGAGTATCGGCCGAGGTCATTCCAATTGATACCAACAAGGCATCCCGGGCGAAGCAGGT
>JBEAOJ010000149.1:0-3165 GCA_041164985.1 Verrucomicrobiota bacterium
GTAAACAAACTTCTTCTTGTCGCCCAGCTCCTTGAAGCGGGTGAAGATCGGCGCGATCTCGGCCTCGGTCAGGCTGAGGCCGAGTTGCTCCAGGCGGGCCACCATGGCGTGACGTCCGCTGTGCTTGGTCAGCGGAAGGTCGGTGCCGCCCCAGCCCACGTCGCGGGGATCCATGATCTCGTAGGTTTCGCGCATCTTGAGGATGCCGTCCTGATGGATGCCGGATCCGTGCGCGAAGGCGTTCTCGCCGATGATCGCCTTGCTCCGGGCCACCTGCAGACCGCTCAGGCGGCTGATCAGTCGGGATGTCTTGAGGATCTCCTTGGTGGCGATCCCGGTGGAGAGTCCGGCAAAGACATCGGGACGGGTCTTGATCGCCATGACCACCTCCTCGAGGGCGGCGTTGCCGGCGCGCTCCCCGATGCCGTTGAAAGTCCCCTCGACCTGCCGGGCTCCGGCCTGAACGGCGGCCAGGGAGTTGGCGACGGCCATCCCGAGATCGTCGTGGCAATGAACGCTGATGACCGCCTTGTTAATGTCGCGGACATGCCTGCGAAGGTAGGTGATCAGGTCGGCGTATTGCTGCGGCATCGCGTAGCCGACGGTGTCGGGGATATTCACCGTGGTCGCACCCGCCTCGATCGCGGCCTGCACGACCTCCGCCAGGAATTCCGGCTCGGTGCGCGAGGCATCCTCGGGTGAGAACTCGACATCGGCGGTGAAGGCCTTGGCCTGGCGCACCCCTTCGGCGGCCAGTCGCAGAATCTCCTCGTTGGCCTTCTTGAGCTTGTGCTCGCGGTGGATCTTGGAGGTGGCAAGGAAGACGTGAATACGGGCGCGGTCGCCGGCAGGCAGCAGGGCACGGCCGGCCGCCTCGATGTCCTTGGGAACACAGCGGGCCAAGCCGGCGATGACAGGGCCAGAGATCTCGCGGGCAATCGTCTGCACGGCCTCGAAGTCACCGTCGCTGATGACGGGGAATCCGGCCTCGATGATGTCGACCTGAAGGCGTGCAAGCTGGCGGGCGATCTCCAGCTTCTCGCGCAGGTTCATGGAGGCGCCAGGGCACTGCTCGCCGTCGCGGAGCGTCGTGTCAAAGATGAGGACTCGGTCGTTGTTCATAAGGTGTGGGCCGGGCACGGGTCCCAAGGGACGCGCTGTGCCGGGTGACAATTAGAGAGCAAGCAGGAGCGGGGCGCCAGCGCCGAGTGCTGCCGGATGAGGCAAATGGAAAACTGGTGACGCCATGAACAAAAAGATGCCACAGGCCCGCCCTCTCTGCAAACGTCCCCGTTTTGAACTATGCGGAGGGTTCCGGGCCATACTAGCATGATCGATATGAAGCGCCTCTTCACACTTCTGTTGCTCCTTGGATCCGCCCTCCCGGCCATGGCTCATCCGGCGGCATTCCACGCAGGGGGTCCGAACGCCGCGACAGCGTCCGGTTTCCTTCATCCCTTCACCGGTCCCGATCATCTTCTCGTCATGGTCGCCGTTGGTCTTTGGGCTGTTCAACTCGGGGGCCGCGCCCTCTGGATGCTCCCCTGCGCCTTTATCCTTCCGATGATCCTCGGGGCATTGGCCGGTATCGGCTCCATGCCACGGCCGATGATCGAGCATGGAATCGGCGCCTCGATGCTTCTGCTCGGAGCAGCACTCGGCATGGCTTGGAAACCGCGTCTTTCAGTTACCCTCGCCGTGGTTGTGCTTTCCGGGGCCTGTCATGGCTTCGCGCACGGGTCGGAAATGCCGCGGGGTGTTGCTCCCGGTCTCTTCCTGATAGGGATGGTGGCCGCAACCGTCATTCTCCAGGCCGTCGGCATCCTCTTTGCAACCACGCTTCGCGGCAGCCGTTTCGCATCCGCCATCCGTGCTGCGGGATGCGGATTGATCGCCGTGGCGGCATACTCCTTCATTCCTGCCGCTTGAAACATCCGATGTCGGATGGCAGTGACCGATGGATTGACCGATAAGGCGGCTTTCCCTTTTCCCCCGGCAAGGGGTAGCATCACCATCCGTTCATGAAGGGGAATCCACTATTCCGGCTCTGCATAATCCTGCTGCTGCTTGCGGCGGTGTTGATACCTGTATGCCTGCTTACCCTCACCACCGTAGAAAGCTCCTCGGAGAGTGCCTCATCAGCTCCGAAGTCCGTGGTCAGGGATGAGGGCTCGAAAGGAGTTCTCCGCGGCCGGCTTCTGCTCCGGGCAGCCCCCTCTCCCATCCGATGCGCAGTCTCACTCGGGGGAAAGACTATCATGACGGAGAAGAACCTCCTCTCTCCGGGTGAATACGGCACGGACATGGAGATCCCACCCGGCACCGATCTGCTGATCACCGCCGAGTGGAGCGACCGGAAACCACATGCCGTGCGGGTCGAATTCCAACCCGAGGGCATGACGGCACCGATCACTGCAAGCTATTGGGCGAATAGTTCCCTCGAGGATGTCCTGACGATTCCCGAATCCCCCGTTCCATGACTCCCCGGGATCCATCGCCACTTCTGAACATCGAGGACCTGACAGTGAGTTACCACCGGGTACCGGCGATCCATCACCTCTCCCTGAGCCTCTCCCGGAGCCATCGCGTCGGCCTCTTCGGACCCAACGGTGCCGGCAAATCGACGCTTCTCAAGGCGGTCGCCGGTCTGGTCGTCCCCGAAACGGGAACCATCACCATCGCCAACCAGAATATTGCGAAGGCGGCGCCAAGGATCGCCTACCTTCCCCAACGAGAGTCGGTCGACTGGGATTTCCCGGTCACCGTCCGGGGACTCGTCGAGATGGGACGTTACCATCATGTCGGCCTGCTGGGCTCCTTTTCCAAGGCGGACAACGAAGCCGTCCAACACGCACTGGAACTTTTCGACCTGGCACCGCTGGCGGGTCGTCAGATCAAGGAACTCTCCGGAGGGCAGCAGCAGCGGGCCTTCCTTGCGAGAGCCTGGGCCCAGGAGGCGGACCTCTACCTGCTCGACGAACCCTTCGCCGGACTCGACAAGGGAAACGCCGGGGCCCTGGCCAAGGCACTCCGTACCCTCGGGAAGCAGGGCAAGCTTCTGCTCGTCTCCCATCATGCGCTCTCCGAGGCCGCGGAACTCTTCGACATGGCCGTTCTGCTCAACGGCGAGATGATCGCCTGCGGACCGACGTCGGAGGTTCTTTC
>JBEAOJ010000150.1:0-2598 GCA_041164985.1 Verrucomicrobiota bacterium
AACCTTGGGCCCCTTCTCATAGACGGCGACGTTGAGCTTCTCCTTCGTCGCGGCATAGAGCGTGTAAGGCTTCTCCGAGAAGGTGAACCCCCTCTCCCGGAGCACCTCCCTGAGCTTTTCGGCCTGCTCCATCGTCAGGGGATAGGTCTGGGAGTGGATCGGGGGAGGCACGGGATCGCTTGCGGTTTCCATCAAGGTGCCCTACGAGCGTTCCGTGGACAAGAAGAGAGCAGCCGTGCCAAAAACAACGAAAACCGGGCAAACAGCCGTTCAGACGGAGCGACTCGCGAAGACTGCCCGCCGGGCACTGCTCTCGTGGCACGCACGGGTAGGACGCCATGACCTTCCGTGGCGCCGCAAGAACACCCCCTACGCCGTGCTGGTCTCCGAATTCATGCTCCAGCAGACGACGGTGGCCACCGTGATCCCGCGCTTTGCCGACTGGATGAAGCGTTTCCCAAGCCTCCCGGCCCTGGCAACCGCCTCCGAGCAGGAGGTTCTCTCGGCGTGGGAGGGGCTGGGTTATTACTCACGAGCCCGACGACTCCACTCGGCTGCGAAAACCATCATGGAACGGCAGGGCGGAAGCGTCCCCGACTCCCTAGAACCGCTTCTGGCACTACCCGGGATCGGCGCCTACACGGCGGCGGCCATCCTGGCCTTCGCCCATGACCGATCGGCCGTGGTGCTCGACACCAATATCATCCGGGTGCTGGCACGCTGGGGGAATGTCGCCGTGCCGATCGACACCGCACCCGGCAAGAAGGCTATCGCAAATCTCGCGGGATTATTTTTTCCGAAAACGGGATGCCGGGAGATCGCCTCAGCCCTTATGGATCTCGGAGCGATGGTCTGCACGGCGGGAAAACCGGACTGCAATGCCTGCCCGATGAAGAGCACCTGCTCGGCAACCGCCCCGGAAACGCTCCCTAAAAAATCACCCCGCCGGGTGATCACCAAGCTCACCGAGCACCGTGCATGGTTGCAACGCGGCCGGAAGCTCCATCTCCGGCAATCGGAGGGGCCACGATGGCGAGGACTCTGGGTTCTTCCGGAACTCGGCACTATCACCCCCGCCGGTCGGTCCATCACGGAACTGACCTACCCGATCACCCGTTATCGCATCACAATGAAGGTATTCCCGGTGAAGGGAGCCTTGCCCGGAAACCTTCGCGGCTTCAGCAGGGAGGAGCTTGCCGGCCTTCCGATCCCCTCCCCTCACCGGAAAGCCATCGAGAAAGCATTCCGTGCGATTGCGGAGAAATGAGTTCCTGTCCATACTGACTTTCCTCAACCCATGGCGACCCAGCTTCCCGACCTCACCAGCTTACCCGATCAACACGGACACTTCGGTCCGTACGGGGGGCGCTTTGTCCCCGAGACCCTGATTACCGCCCTGCTCGAGCTTGAGCGGGAATACGAGTCGGCCCGCAAGGATCCAGCCTTCCGGTACGAACTCTCCTCCCTGTTGCAGGAATTCGTCGGCCGGCCCACCCCGCTCTATTTTGCGGAACGCCTCACCAACGAACTCGGCGGCGCAAAAATCTACCTCAAGCGCGAGGACCTGCTCCACACCGGCGCCCACAAGATCAACAACGCCCTCGGCCAGATCCTGCTCGCCCGACGCATGGGAAAGAAGCGGATCATTGCCGAAACAGGAGCCGGTCAGCACGGAGTCGCCACGGCCACCGCGGCGGCCCGCTTCGGCTTCCAATGCCGGATCTACATGGGCGCGGTCGACATGGAGCGCCAGGCGCTCAACGTTGCCCGCATGCGCTTCCTGGGCTCCGAGGTCATCGGCGTCACCGCCGGACAAGCCACGCTCAAGGAGGCGATCAACGAGGCGATGCGCGACTGGGTCACCAATGTGCGCGACACCCACTACATCCTCGGGTCCGCCCTGGGCGCCCATCCCTACCCCATGATCGTCCGCGACTTCCACCGCATCATCGGTGACGAGTCCCGTAAGCAGATCCTTCAGCGCGAGGAACGGTTGCCCGATCTTCTGGTGGCCTGTGTCGGGGGAGGCAGCAATGCCATCGGTCTCTTCTATGCCTTCCTGAACGACGAGGGAGTCCGCATGACCGGAGTCGAGGCGGGAGGAGGAGGCATCGTCCGCGGCAAACACGCCGCCCGCTTCCAGGGAGGCAAGCTCGGAGTCCTCCAGGGAACCAAGACCTGGCTCCTCGCCGATGCGGACGGCCAGATTGAACTCACCCACTCGGTCTCGGCGGGTCTCGACTATGCGGCCATCGGGCCCGAACACAGCTTCCTCAAGGATGCCGGCCGCGTGCATTACTCCTACGCCACCGACGAGGAGGCCTTGGCGGCCTTCCATAAGCTCGCCTCCATCGAGGGGATCATTCCCGCATTGGAGACGGCCCACGCCATCGCCGAGGTCATCAAGGTCGCCCCGACCATGAAGCCCGATGAAATCATCGTGGTGAACCTCTCGGGACGGGGCGACAAGGACGTCTCCCAGGTCGCCGAGCTGGAGGCGAGAAAATAGGGGGTTAGGCTGTAGCAGTTAGACTTTTGGGGAAGCAGCCGAAAGAGGTCTCCCGCCGAAGGGTGGGCTTCCGCCGAAGCGCAGAGGAG
>JBEAOJ010000151.1:0-2558 GCA_041164985.1 Verrucomicrobiota bacterium
CGCGTTCTTGGCGACCCACTGGTTGGCTCCGGCGGGGCTCTTGGTCAGCTCCCACTCATACTTGAAGAGGTTCTCGAGATAGTAGTTGCTCCACTTGGTGGGGGTCTGCGTCCAGGTGACCTCGAGGCCGCTGGAGATCGCATCCCCACCCTTGCCGCTGCGGAAGTTGCTGATCCATCCGAAGCCCTGCTCCTCGATGGGGGCCGCTTCCGGCTCGGGACCGACAAGGCTGGCGGGTCCGGCTCCGTGGCACTTGCCGAAGGTGTGACCGCCGGCGATGAGGGCGACCGTCTCCTCGTCGTTCATCGCCATGCGGGCGAAGGTCTCGCGGATGTCCTTGGCCGCGGCGACGGGGTCGGGATTGCCGTTGGGACCCTCGGGATTCACGTAGATGAGTCCCATCTGCACGGCGGCAAGGGGGTTCTCCAGATCGCGTTCGCCGGAGTAACGCTCGTCAGCAAGCCAGGTCTTCTCGGGGCCCCAGTAGATTTCATCCGGCTCCCAGACATCCTCGCGTCCTCCGGCAAAGCCGAAGGTCTTGAAGCCCATCGACTCGAGGGCAACATTGCCGGTGAGGATCACCAGGTCGGCCCACGAGATTTTCTGCCCGTACTTCTGCTTGATCGGCCAGAGCAGGCGGCGTGCCTTGTCGAGGTTCACGTTGTCGGGCCAGCTGTTGAGCGGGGCGAAGCGCTGGGTGCCGTTCCCCCCGCCTCCGCGTCCGTCGGCGATGCGGTAGGTGCCGGCGCTGTGCCAGGCCATGCGGACGAAGAGCGGGCCGTAGTGGCCGAAATCGGCTGGCCACCACTCCTGCGAATCCGTCATGAGCGCGTGGAGATCCTTCTTGAGGGCCTCCAGATCGAGCTTCTTGAACTCCTCGGCATAGTTGAAGCTCTTCTCCATCGGGTTGAAGAGCGGGGAATGCTGGTTCAGGATCTTGAGGTTGAGCTGTTCGGGCCACCAGGCCGCGTTTGTCCGAGCTCCGGCCACGGCTTGCTTGCTGGTGCCGCCGGAGAAGGGGCACATGGATTCGGTCGTCATGGGTTTTGTCTCTTGTGAGGTGTGAAGGTTGGGTGGGGTGAAGAGAATGCCTGTCACTAATAAATTAACAGGAATGACGGTCATTGTTGAAAGACTGTTTTCCTCTGGTTATCATAGGAATCTCCTATGGAAATGCACCAGCTCCGCTATGCTGTCGCGGTGGCCCGCTCGGGAAACTTCTCCCGCGCGGCGGAGCAGTGCCATGTCGCCCAGCCGTCGCTCAGCCAGCAGATCCTGAAGCTGGAGGAGGAGCTCGGGGAGCGCCTCTTCGACCGCACGAAGCGCGAGGCAAGACTCACACCCCACGGCGAGGTCTTCCTGCGCAGGGCCGTCCGGATCCTCGAGGAAGTCGATGCTGCGAAGCGGGATGCCGAGGATGCCAAGCAGCTCCTCTCCGGCACCGTTACCATCGGGGTGATCCCCACCATCGCACCCTACCTATTGCCGAAGGCGACCGCGGCCTTCATGAAGCGCTTCCCCGGCGTTGAGATCGCGGTCCATGAGGAGACCACGGCGCGGCTGCTGAAGCTTCTCCACGGGTATGAAGTCGACCTCGCCATTCTCAGCACCCCCTTCGAGCAGAAGCGCCTGACGAGCCGCCACCTGCTCACCGAGGAACTGCTGATCGCCCTCCCGCCGGGCCACCCCCTCGCGCGGAAGCGGAGCCTGCAGCCGCGCGATCTGGAGGAGGAGAGGCTGATCGTCATGCAGGAGGGGCACTGCCTCGGGGATCAGGTCCTCGGATTCTGCGCACGCGGGGATGTGCGTCCCGGGATCAGCTTCCGAAGCGCCCAACTCGAGACCCTTCAGTCGCTCGTTCATGCCGGCATGGGGGTCTCGCTCGTCCCGGCAATGGCCGCCCGCCGCGGCCATGCGGAGACGCCGGTTTACCGTTCCCTTTCCGGAAAGAAACCCGGGCGCGCCGTCGTGGCGGCCTGGCCGAAACAGCGCCCTCCCGGCCGCGCCGCCGCTCAATTCCTTGATACCCTCGGTGCGAATGTTGCGGCCAAACCCGGCAAGTAGTGTTCGTTTCATCCCTTGCTGTTCTTTCCCATGGAACGCCACGGCATCCCTCGGCGCCCGGTGACTATTCCTGAAAAAGCGAAATGCACGGATAGCGCTTGCGGTAATAGATGCCTTTGAATCGACGAAGGAGATAAGCGATGTCCTGATCTCCGCTTTTCAGGCGATAACAATTGATGAGCCCCCGGCTTCCCGACTCGGAAAAGATCCGCCTCACGAAGGCAGGACTGATCTCCCTCTCCTCAACGAAGGAACGAAGCACATCCCTCTCATCGCCGCTCAGGGGGCCCTTGTTTTTCAGTGCCTGGGTCAATCTTTCATATCCCATGAACATCTCGACGCCCTCGCCGCGATGATCAAAAACCGCGATTCCGGGATCATCCGCAAGGGGTGTGTATAGGGGTTGAAGTAAGGGGTAAGATATGAGGGATGGAAGCTACATTTTTGAAGAGGGCCTTTGGGATTGGTGAAGGCTGGGCATATCGGAGCACGAA
>JBEAOJ010000152.1:0-7675 GCA_041164985.1 Verrucomicrobiota bacterium
TTCATCACCTGGCGCGGCATCCCCCTCATCCCCTCGAACAAGCTCCCGATCGCCAAGGACGGCACCACCCGGATCCTTCTCCTCCGTGTCGGTGAGGACAAGCGCGGCGTGGTCGGCCTCCAGAAGGTCGGCGTGGCCGGGGAAGTCGAACCCGGTCTCTCGGTCCGCTACAGCGGCACCAGCGACAACTCGATAGCCTCCCACCTGGTGACACGCTACTTCTCACTCGCCGTTCTGGCCGAGGATGCGTTGGCCAGCCTCGACGGTGTGGTCCTGAACAAGTACCACGAATATGTCTGAGTCGATTCCCGCCGTCTCCGGGGGCCTCGTGCCCCCCGGGATCGGGGAGACCGCTCACAGCGATCTCGTCACCGGCCTCTTCCGGGAGCAGTTATCCCGGAAGGCACTTCCCTTTGCGCCCGGAACGGATCACTCAATCCCGAACGCGGATGCGTCGGAGCATCCTGATACCCCCGCCTTTCCCGAATTTGCCACCCGGGAAAGCCTCCAGGTCGCCCAAACCTCACCCGAGCCATCCTCGACAAAGACCTCTTCTTCAAAGGAACTTTCGCTCGGGTCCGCCGAACCTTCTCCCAAGGGAGGCAATCTGAATCCCCCTCCGATTCACACCCTCTCGCCGGGCAGCTTCACCACGGAATCCGCCGATCCCCGGCGGTCCGAACTTCCTTACGGCGAACCCCTTGGCCCCCGTCTGGATCCACCGCTCCGGGGGGAACGGGCTTCAGCCGGAGTGGGACGGACGGTCCCCTTGCCGGGACATTCGGACACGCCGAGCTACTACTTCATCGACGAACCGCATCCGGAAGCTCCCCTCAATCCCAAGTCCGTAACCTCGGAGGCGGCGGCGCTTCCCGTGGCATCATTCGACGTCGAGCGGATACGCAAGGACTTCCCCATCCTCTCGGAGAGAGTGCATGGCAACAAGCAGCTGATCTTTCTCGATAACGCCGCGACCACCCAGAAGCCGCAGTCCGTCATCGACGCCACGTCACGCTTCTACGAGCAGTACAACAGCAATATCCACCGTGCGGCCTACGAGTTGGCGGAGAAGGCCACCACGGCCTTCGAGGGAGCCCGTGAGAAGGTCGCCCGGTTCCTCGGTGCACGCTCCTCCAAGGAGATCGTCTTCACCCGTGGAACCACGGAGGCCATCAATCTGGTCGCCAACACCTTCGGCCGCCGTTTCATCGGGCAGGGAGACGAGATCATTCTCACCCAGCTCGAACACCACGCCAACATCGTCCCTTGGCAGATCCTGGCCAAACAGACGGGTGCGATCATCAAGGTTATCCCGATCAATGACCGGGGAGAGCTCATCATGGAGAACTTCCTCCGCCTGTTTAGCCCGCGAACCAAGCTGGTTTCGCTCGCACATGTCTCTAATTCCCTCGGCACCATCAATCCCGTGGAGGAGATCATCGGCATCGCTCACGCGCACGGCGTCCATGTCCTCGTGGATGGTGCCCAGTCGACCCCTCACCTGCCCGTCAACGTGCAGGCACTCGACGCCGACTTCCTGGTCTTCTCGGGCCACAAGGTCTTCGGACCGACAGGCATCGGGGCTCTCTATGCGAAGTCCCACCTCCTTGAGATTCTTCCGCCTTGGCAGGGCGGTGGACACATGATCCGCGACGTCACCTTCGAGAGGACCGTCTTCCAGGATGCACCCGAGAAGTTCGAGGCAGGGACGCCCGACATCGCCGGAGCGGTGGGTCTGGGTGCGGCAATCGATTACATCCACGAGGTCGGAACCGACAACATCACCGCCTACGAGCACTCCCTGCTCGAGTACGCAACCCCGAGGCTTGCATCAGTGCCGGGACTCCGTCCCATCGGAACCGCCGCCAACAAGGCCAGCGTCCTCTCCTTCGTCATCCCAGGGATTCCGAACGAGACGATCGCCTCGCATCTGGACAGGCAGGGCATCGCCGTGAGGGCGGGCCATCACTGCGCACTCCCGGCCATCCGCCATTTCGGACTGGAGAGCTCCGTGCGTCCCTCCCTCGCCTTCTATAACACGAGGGACGAGATCGACACCCTCGTCGCGGCCCTACATGATCTCAGACCATGAGCAACGAAGCCCCCACCATCACTCCCCACAAGGCACGCGAGATCGCGGCGGAGAACACCGCGGTGATTCTTCTCGATGTCCGCACCCCTTCGGAGTTCTCCTCACGAAGGGCGGTCGGCGCCCGCAACATTCCGCTCGATGCGATTCCGGCCACCATCGCCGAGGGTAAACTCCCCAAGGATGCGTCCATCTGCGTTCTCTGCGAAAAGGGGGGGCGTGCCGCCATCGCCGCCGAGCATCTCCTGAAGGCGGGCCATCGCGACGTGCACGTCGTCACCGGCGGAACCGAGGCTTGGGCTTCATCGGGTCTGCCAGTCGAGGGAACGGGAAGGAAATCGATCAGCATCGAGCGTCAGGTTCGCATCGGTGCGGGGATCCTTGTCATTCTTGGAGTTGCAGGAGGACTCCTGATCCATCCCGGCTTCTTTGCCCTTTCCGCATTCGTTGGGGCCGGGCTTGTCTATGCTGGGATCACGGAGTGGTGCGGGATGGGGCTTTTGCTGGCACGGGCCCCTAGGAACCGGTAAGGTGGCCGGGATGAACTCCCGGAAACATCTGCTCCAACCGATCCTCGATTCCTATCGGGAAAGCGGCGGGATCAACCATGTCGACCGGTCGAACCTTCCCTCCAAAAAGGCGGTCTCCGCGCTCTCCGACGATCTGCTTCACCTGCTCTTTCCGGGATTCTTCTCCGAGGATGCCGTCTCCTCCAAGGAGCTTCCCGATGCAGCCCAGGAGATCATCGATCGGATCGCGGTCCAACTTGAGTCGGCGATCGCCGTGAGCCTCCGAATCCGTGCCGAATCCGCGAAGGAGGCCGATCCGAACCGCGAGGCCATCGCCATTACCGAACGATTTTTCGCCGGGATTCCCGCCGTGCGCGCCCTGCTCAAGACCGATGTCGAAGCCGCCTACGCCGGCGATCCTGCGGCGCGCAGTCTTGAGGAGATCGTCCTGGCCTACCCGGGTCTCGAGGCGGTCGCCATCCAGCGCGTCGCGCACCTGCTCTACAAGGAGGACGTCCCTCTCCTTCCTCGCATGATGACGGAATGGGCCCACAGCCGCACAGGCATCGACATCCATCCCGGCGCCTCGATCGGCTCCCACTTCTTCATCGACCACGGAACCGGCGTCGTCATCGGGGAGACCTGCATCATCGGAGACAGGGTGAAGCTTTACCATGGTGTGACCCTCGGCGCCCGCAGCTTCCAGAAGGACGAGCAAGGTGAGATCATCAAGGGTCTCCGCCGCCATCCCCGAGTCGAAGACGATGTCGTGATCTATCCGAACGGCATCATCCTCGGCGGCGACACCGTGATCGGTGCACGGAGCACGATCGGCGCGAATGTCTTCCTCATGAAGAGCGTGCCGCCCGACACCCTTCTCGTGCGGGGAGAGCAGATCCAGAGCCGCCTCGACAAGAAAGGGCTGAAGGCCCGCGGTGGGAAAGGCCCCCTCACCGTGCACCTCAACGAGGACGAGGTAGATTTCATCATCTGATCGAAGGGAGGGAGTTGGAAGATAGGAGTTAGGAGTTAGGGTGATCGGTGTGTGAAGCAGTCTCCCTCCTTTTAACTTTCTAACTCTTGTAACATCTTACGTCTTTTCCGACACCTTAGGTCGCGTATATTGATATCCCATGCAGCTTTCGATGCGCACCGACTACGCCCTTCGGGCGCTCTTCACCCTCGTGGAGCACCGCGGCGGTCCGCCCATCCCGATCCTCGAACTGGCCCGACGAAACGATGTCCCGAAGCGCTTTCTCGAGCACATCATGCTCGACCTCAAGGAAAAGGGATGGGTCGCCAGCACCGCTGGAAAACGCGGCGGCTACCAACTCGCCAAGTCTCCCGAGAAGATCACGATGGGGGAAGTGGTCAGGCACTTCGATGGCTACCTGGCCCCGATCGCCTGCGTCTCGGTCACCGATTACAAGCGCTGCTCCCAGGAACCGACCTGCCGCTTCCGCCGCGTCATGCTGACCGCGAGGAATCTGGTCGCCGGCCTCATGGACAGGACAACCCTGGCCGATGTCATGAAATCCTCTCCGGTCGGCACCGAGGAACTCAAGCGTATCCAGGGACTCGACGGAGAGGGAATCTGAGCAGCTCCCACTGTTAGCATCCTCCAAGGGGGACAGTTTTTCCGATCGAGCTCCATCTGACGGAGTCACAAGCAAAGCGATCATTCGGAGCAAAAAAAAATCGCCGCCCCTTTTGAGGGCGGCGACTTGGATTGAAAGCTCGGATTAAGCGAAGAAGCTCTGGATCCAGCGCACGATCGCCGTGGCTCCGTGGCCGTTGACCGCGATGAGCGGGGCAATGGTCAGGCCAACCAGCGAGGAGAGCTTGATGAGGATGTTCATCGAGGGGCCCGAGGTGTCCTTGAACGGATCGCCGACGGTGTCGCCGACCACGGCCGCTTTGTGGGGCTCGGACTTCTTGTAGAAGATCTCCTTCTTGCCGTTGACCTCGATCTCGACGCCCTGCTCGAAGGACTTCTTCGCATTGTCCCAGGCGCCGCCCGCATTGTTCTGGAAGATGGCCCAGAGCACGCCGCTGACGGTGACGCCAGCCATGTAGGCTCCGAGAGCCTCGGGACCCATGACGACTCCGATGACGACGGGGGTGACAATGGTGATGATGCCGGGCGCGAGCATCTCGCGCAGGGCGGCCTTGGTGGAGATCTCCACGCACTTGCCGTACTCGGGCTTGCCGGTGCCCTCGAGGATCCCGGGGATCTCGCGGAACTGGCGGCGCACTTCGTTCACCATGTCCATGGCGGCCTTGCCGACGCTGTTCATCGCAAGGGCGGAGAAGACAACCGGGATCATGCCGCCGATGAAGAGGGCGGCAAGCACCTTGGCGTCGAAGATGTTGATGCCGTTGATCCCCGTGAGGGTGACGTAGGCGGCGAAGAGGGCGAGCGCGGTGAGCGCGGCCGAGGCGATGGCGAAGCCCTTGCCGACTGCGGCGGTGGTGTTGCCCACGCAGTCGAGGATGTCGGTCTTTTCGCGGACTTCCTTCGGAAGCTCGCTCATTTCGGCGATGCCGCCGGCGTTGTCGGCGATCGGCCCGAAGGCGTCGATGGCCAACTGCATGGCGGTGGTCGCCATCATGGCGGAGGCGGCGATGCCGACTCCGTAGAAGCCGGCGAGGGCGTAGGCACCCCAGATGGCTCCGGCGAAGATGAGGATCGGATAGGCCGTGGAGAACATTCCGGTACCCAGGCCGGCGATGATGTTGGTCGCGGTACCGGTGGCGGATTTCTGGACGATTCCGGCGACGGGTTTCCCGTCAAGTCCGGTGAAGTGCTCGGTGATGTAGGAGATCAGGTAACCGACCGCCATGCCGATGCAGACCGCCCAGAAGACGTTCAGCGAGGAGGTGGTCATGTTGCTGAAGGAGCCCGCGTTGAAGACGCTCATCTTGATGGTGGCGGGCAGCATGAGCTTGATGAGGAAGAACGAGGCGGCCAGCGCGATGAGCATGGAGAGGTTGTTACCCCTGTTGAGCGCGCCCTGGACGGTGTTCGTGTTGGCGGGGGACTTGTCGGAAATCCCGACAAACCAGGTACCCACGATGGAGGCCAGGATGCCGACGCCGGCAATGGCCATCGGGAGAAGGATCGGGCCGATGCCGCCGAAGGCGTCGGCGATCGCGCCGCCGTTGTCGCGGATGATGTAGTTGCCGAGAACCATGGAGGCCAGCACGGTGGCCACGTAGGAACCGAAGAGGTCGGCTCCCATTCCGGCGACGTCACCGACGTTGTCACCGACGTTGTCGGCGATGGTTGCGGGATTGCGCGGGTCATCCTCGGGGATCCCGGCCTCGACCTTGCCGACGAGGTCGGCGCCCACGTCGGCGGCCTTGGTGTAGATGCCGCCGCCCACACGGGCGAAGAGGGCGATCGATTCGGCGCCGAGGGAGAAGCCGGCGAGCACTTCAAGCACGCGGGTCATTCCCTCGTAACCGCCGCCGGTGGCGAAGTTACCCCCCATGAACTGCTGGAAGAAGAGGATGAAGAGGGCGCTGATTCCGAGAACCGCCAGTCCGGCGACTCCCAGTCCCATCACGGCGCCGCCACTGAAGGAGACCTTCAGGGCCTTGGAGAGGGAGGTCTTGGCAGCCTGGGTGGTGCGGACGTTCGCCTTGGTGGCGATCTTCATTCCCAGATACCCTGCGAGGGCCGAGAAGAAGCAGCCGACGACGAATCCTGCGACGATCAGGATGCTGGAATGGGCCGCAACCTTGGGCACCTGCGAGAGGACTCCGAGGCCGGCTCCGGCAAGCACCACATAGATCCCGAGAATCCTGTATTCGGCCTTGAGGAAGGCCATGGCGCCCTCGGCGATGTGACCGGCGATGCCGCTCATCTTGGAGTCGCCGGAATCCTGCTTGCTGACCCAGCTTGACAGGAAGGTCCGGTAAACAAGGGCCACGAGTCCTAATACAGGAAGGATGTAAATGAGTTGTTCCATTCGTTGTGATCTTTTGGAAGTCGCCTCATGAATGACGCGGGCACTTGCCCGTCGGGATCATCCATGAAGGGGGCTTCCATGGGGAAAAGTTGTTTTTAATGGTTCGCGGAACATGTGTCCAGCCTCCGCTTGAAAAGGCCTCACGAAAATCCAAGCGCTTTTCGGCAGAATACCTCTGGAGAGGGTGCCCCGGTGCGATGCCAATCTCGCAAGAGGGAATAACTGACCCGAGACTGATCCGGATGATCAGACTTTCTGCTGATTCAGGATCACTTCACCGCCGGCACGCCAGGTTCGGTAGGTGGCGATCGATTCCTCGATCACAGGGAGGGCTTCCTTGGCCGGCAGGATGTCATCCACGATGACCGATTTCTCCTCCAGGGTCTTGTAGTCCTCGAAAAAACGCTTGAGAACGGCAAGACGGTGGGCAGGGAGTTCGTGGACATCGTTGCAGTTCCTGTATTCGGGATCGCCGACAGGAACACCGATGAGCTTGTGATCGAGTTCATCCTGATCCTTCATGACCATGAGGCCGATGATGCGGGTCTTCACGAGGGTCAGGGGATAGACCGGCTCGGCTCCCAGCACGAGGACATCGAGGGGATCACCGTCGTCGGCCAGCGTCTGCGGGATGAAGCCGTAATTTGCCGGGTAGTAGACGGCGGAGTAAAGGACGCGGTCGAGCTTCAGAAGACCCGTCTCCTTGTCGAGTTCGTACTTGTTGGAGCTTCCCATCGGGATCTCGACGATCGACTGCACAATTCCCTGGGAGGCCCCTTCTCCGGGGGCAACATCGTGCCACGGGTTCGGTGAGATCTGGCGGTAAGGGGCGGGTATCTTGGTCATGGAATTGAAAAAGGGGCGATCAAGCTACAGCCCCATCCCGATCTGTCCAACGTTTCTTGAATCCAGTTCTGGAAATTCCGTTTTTTTGGATCTTCCGCAAGGGGTGTGTATAGGGTCCTTAAGGAACCGCTGATTTAATCGCATAGAGGCCGTTGCGGAAAGAATGGGCCGCGGGCAAGGCGGCTTGGCACGAGCATCCCCGCAGCGGGCTGTAAGTGCCAAGCCAACACAGCCCCCGGCCTGTTATCTCCGCAACC
>JBEAOJ010000153.1:0-9022 GCA_041164985.1 Verrucomicrobiota bacterium
AACTATTGGTCCCCGAGGTGAAGTTGGTCGTGTTATTCGCCGTCGTATCCCCAACAATGAGGGTCTGAGCTGTGAGGTTGGTTACTGCCGCGAGGCCGATAACAAGCAGTAACGCGGAAAATAAAAGAACTGAGATCTTCTTCATGGGTTGGTTGTATTGTGGTTGTGATTTGGTTGTGTAAGCGCATAAACGGAGGTGATTGAGCAGGGTGGGATAGATGTCTGTGGTTCCAGGCCTCTCAACCTTCCTTAGAACTTCAACCCTACCGACCAGAAGATGTTCTGGCTGACGAGGTCGCTGTTCCCGGCGGCGGCATTGTAGAAGAAGGAGGTGTTCCACCTCTTGGCGAACTCCACGGTGAAGCCGACTCCCGTGTAGAGGAAGTCCCGGATCGGGGTGGCGCTCCAGTTCGAGAAGGTCGGGCTGGTTCCACCCAGATTGCCGCTGATGGCGTAGGGGTTCTGCATGAACTCATGCTGCCAAAACAGATCCGCCTGATGTACGACTACCGCGTTCCTACTCGCATCCCAGTTGCTTCTCTTCGTGATCTCCTCTTGTTTTAAGGTCACTGATCGTGATTTTTAAAAAATAAGCCAGCACTATGATCCAGCAGCTCAAAGTGAATATGCCAAGCACGGCCATGATATCCCATATATGTATTTTCATAATTGTATTTTTTTATACTAAAGCATTTTGTTTTTGTAAAAGACTTTTTTCGACATTTTTTTCAAATGCCGTCAAAGAATTACTAAAATCAGAACACAGTTCTATATTCAGGATCTTAAAAATAACTGAACATAAATACAATCAATATAATATCTTTTTCTGTATTTTTTATGAGATATGATTTGCTGTTTCTTGAGATATATTATCTGGTAATTTTTTTCATTGCCCGAGTAAGAATATTAGTTTTTATTGAGTCACATGGGTCCACGCAAAAAAGTCATCCTCCACATCGACCCCTCTGACTACTGCGGACGCCATCTTCTTCGGGGAGTGGCTCTCTACCAGCGAGAACAACCTCACTGGAACATTACCCTCGTCCAAGAAGGGCCCTTGCCTGAACAGTACTTTTCATCAGAGCCTCCGGATGGAGTCATCAGCAGGTCTCATATGGGAGACGAGATGCAAGCGCTGCGTAACCAGGGGGTACATGTCATCCGTGTCGACAGCTTGCCTGAAAACAACGGGATCCCGTTCCTTGGGCGTAACCAGCATGCCGTTGGAATCATGGCTGCCAACCACCTTGCCGAAAAGGGATTGGTAAATTTTGGCTTCTGCGGTTATGCGGAAACCGATTGGTCAAAATCAAGATTACATGGGTTTCGCTTATTCCATGAGCAATTCGGACGCAATGTCGGCGTTCTCGAAGTCCCGTGGAGGAACCCCAAGGAAAGCACGACGGAGGACAATCAGGAGTTGATCTCTCGTTGGATCCAAGAACTCCCCAAGCCTGTTGGGATCATGGCGGCCCATGATTTCCTTGCGGTTCAAGTGATCCAGGCATGCAGCAACAAGGGAACGCTTGTTCCCGGAAAGGTGGCCGTCATCGGGGTCGATAATGAGGATCATTTTTGCAGACTCTCATCCCCGACTCTTTCCAGCATCCATCAAGACATGGTGAAAATCGGCTATGAGGCGGCGAAGCTTCTCGAGCAACTCATGGATGGCAAAACGCCGGACAGCACCAGACATCTGTTCCCTCCATCCCACGTCGTGATGAGAGAGTCCACCGATCTTCTTGTCATCAAGGACCCCCTGCTCGGCGAAATTGTCCAATACATCCGTCAAAACGCCCTGGCAGGTTGCCGTGTCATGGATGTCGCCAAGAAGTTCGGCGTATCGCGCGCAATTCTTGAGACTCGCTTCCGAAAGGAACTCAAGAAATCGCCGAACGACTTCATCCGGGAGTATCAAATTACGCACGTCAAGAATCTCCTTGCCGAAACGGATCTCAACCTTAATAGAATCGCAGAGCTTACGGGATTTCTGCATCCGGAGTACATGAGCGTCCTTTTCAAGAGAGTAGTGGGCATCACGCCAGGTGCTTACAGGCTAGAGAATAAACCGACTTAACACTTGCTAGGGAAGCGCTGATGAAATCCGATGAAGGTCGCTGAAGAGCATTTGCTGATTTTTGAAGGCGCGACTGCTGGGCAACACGTAGCTGCGGGGGCAGCTTGGGTAGATTTGCCGCAGGCAAACCCGACAGGGCGAGCCTCGCGGGAGCGAGCGAGTCAATACCCGCAGCGATCTCGCCCGAGCGAGCAACGCTACAAAAATCGACAAATGGTTTCAGCCCTTGCTACGGGTTGCGGAGATAACCGGCCGGGGCTGTGTTGGCTTGGCGCTTAGAGCCCTCTGCGGGGATGCTCGCGCCAAGCCGCCTTGCCCGCGGCCAATTCTTTCCGCAACGGCCTCAATGAGATTTAATCAGCGGTTCCCTAGGTTATCACTGACCTGGTGACAGCCCCCCTCCCTCAATCCTCCGTAACCACGGCGAGAGAGCATAGTAGTTGGGAACGGTCATCCAACTCCGGATCACTTGGATCAACTCTCCAATCGCAGAATGCCCAGTGACCAGGCTTTGCGTATGACGCTTTGATTCACGTGATAATACTGCTGAAAGGGGCCTCATTCCGCATCGAGTGCCCTGCGGGTCCGTGGACCCGCCAATGCTATTGGTCGGCGGAACAGTTGACCAGATCAGTAAAAACCTACCCACGGGATCACCCTCCCCGGAAAAGTGATGCGAACAGAGTGGATAGGATCTTCGACCGTCGTGGAATCCAAAAACCTGTCGCACAGCACCACGGCCCCGCGCTCCATGGCCGGACGGATCAGCTCCCGAACAAGCTGCGCTCGGCTGGCCGCAAAGAGGAGCAGTTCCGCCTCGGGTGTCATCGCGCCGGCGGACTCATCATACTGGAGCAGGTGACGGATCTGCCCCCGATCGGGGTTCCGCCCGGCTCCCTCAGGAGGACCACCTCACGGCCCGCATCACGCAGGCGCGCGGCGAGACGGCCGATCTGGGTCGACTTGCCGCACCCCTCGGAACCCTCGAATGTGATGAAGAGGCCTTTGCCTGCCATGAGGATGGAATCATACCGGGAAGAGGCACGGGTTGAAGTGCTAAAAGGGCAGCTTTTTGGGTCTCATGTCCGACGTTCCAATTCTCGCCTGACTCCGCAGCAAAGCCGATACCCATGCAAAGGATGCTTCTACCGTCACCTTAGGGCCTGTTAAGACTAAAAGGCAGGTGGCGGTGCCAGGAGTTTTGTTGTCAGGCGAGGCGCATAAGAGAGGCAATACCCTTGCGGTCTTGACTCTCTTGGGCAACGAAGCATGGCGGCAAAAGAACGGCACCCTAAAGGCGAGGGCTGCTGAGGCGCAGGGTCAGCGTTGCTCTTTCGGTCGTGTAGTGCTGTGACTACACTCCCTCTTTCGCGCCTTGTCCTACACCTCATCCCCTCCTCGCGCCATCCCGCCATTTTAATCTTAACAAGCCCTAGTTGGTTGAGGAAGGATTCAGACCTGCAAGACACAAGGGAGATTGATTTTTGAAGACAAAAGGCTCACATTGGACTCAATGGAGTTGGAGTACGACCCACGCAAAGAAAAAGCCAACATCGGTAAACATGATGTGGACTTTTCCACTGTCGAAGAGGTCTTTGCCGATCCATTCCGACTTATCATACCCAACAACTCGCACAGCACCCCGAAGGAAAAAAGATTCTACGCCATCGGCCATGACGGCAGAGGAGTTCTCACTGTCCGGTTCACGATGCGCGGCAGCGCCATCCGTGTCATAGGCGCCGGATACTGGCGCAAACAGGCATCTCTCTATGAAAAAAACAAAATCCAGAATCACCTATAAGGATGAACCCAAGGAAGAGGGCTGGGAGTTCAACCCAACAGCCGCTGCCATTAATGAACGAGCAGCCTCAAAACTGGGGATCCCAACTCACTCGGAAGCCCGGGCCCACATCAGGCGCAAACAGACCAAGGAAACCCGCATCAATGTCCGCCTGTCCGCAAATACCTTGGCAGGTCTGAAACAAAAGGCCGAAGAAGCAGGAATGCCCTATCAGACATTGGCGGCCTCAGCGCTCCACATGCTGGCAACTGGCAAACTCCGCCTCGCCGTTGTCTCAGGAACTCTCTGAGACCAGGCCGTTCAAGGTGGACTTTGTGACCCCTTCCCCGTGCGGACGGAATTAACCATCGAGAGCAAAAGCAATTCCAAGGAATCGCGAATAGAACTGCTTCGTCACTGCGACTTGGTACCCCCTGCGCAAGATTTCATTATTTGGAGAATGGCACTTTGAGATATCCTGAGCTCCATGCCTCAGGAACTCAACCACTGGCTCGTCAAATCCGAACCCTCCGCCTACTCGTGGGCCGACCTCATCAGGGAGAAGCAGACCGCATGGACAGGTGTCCGCAACTTCCAGGCCCGGAACAATCTCCGCGCGATGAAGAAGGGGGATCTCGTCCTCTTCTACCAGAGCGTCACCGATCCCTCCGTGCGCGGCATCACCAAGGTGGTCAAGGAAGCCTACCCTGATCCCACCGCCAAGGAGGGTGACTGGAGTTGCGTCGATCTGGCCGCCGTGAAACCGCTCCCCTCACCCGTCACGCTTCAGGAGATCAAGGGAGAGAAGTCCCTTGCGGAAATCTCTCTCATCAAGCAGTCGCGCCTCAGCGTGATGCCGATCACCCCCAAGGAATACGAGCGGATCCTCGGGATGGGTGATACCTGAAGTGAAAATCAGGAAATCAGCCGTAACAAATCAGCGACTGGCGAGCACATAGCCGTGGGAACGGCTTGGGTAGACTCAACAAAGTTCAGCCCTCAAGGGTGAAGCAAATCTCTCGGAAGAGATGCGGAGAAATTGTCGCAGGCAAGCCCGTGAGGGCGGCAAGGCTTTGCGGGAGCAAAGTGCCGTTCAAGCAGTCCGGAGGACGAGATCGTCGGGAATACGGTTGGCCGAGAGGCCACCGGATAGACAGCGTATGCACTGCCTGAAAGGAGAAATGAGCGGGAACGAATGAGTCAAACGGCGAGGCAAAATCGACAAATGCCTTCAGCCCATCGGGTTGCGGAGATCCAAGCCAAAGGCCACAGAGCCTTTGGCTTCGTGGCGTGGCTCGGGGGCCAAATCCGTCGGCTTGGCGCTTTGCTTGCCCAGCCGTTTCTACGTATTTGACTTGATGATCGGACAGCCCATCCGATCACCCTTTGTATCTGCTGACGCACATTCTATGTCGTTCTTGCCACCGCAAGACTACATTCGGACTTTCCCAGGCCACTCACCCCTACCGGGGCTGCTTCGCAGTCCTATCAGCTTTGATTCGCTCGCTTCGCTCGGCTTACCCTGCGGGCTGAACTTTCGTTCAGTCTAACCAAGCCGCTCCCAGGGCTATGTGTTCGCCAGTCGCTGATTTGTTACTGGATCCCACTGCAGGGATGGTCGCGCAAAGCCGCCTTGCCTGCGGCCCATGGCTTGCCCGGTCGTTGCTTCACATCCGCTACGGCTTTCCGCAACGGCCTCTATGCGATTTAATCAGCGCCTCCACAACTAGGGGGCCCCACTGCTTTGCGGGAGCAAACTAACGTTCAAGCAGTCCCAAGGACGAGCCCTTCAGGTTGCGGAGTTCCATGCTTTCCCCCGGAAGAGGGGATGCGGATTGCCTCGATCGATGCGAATCCGATACGCTCGGGTGATGGCATCCAAGAATTCCGCAAAAACGAAGAAACCCGCCAAAGTGAGCTCGAAGCCCACACCGCTCGTCGGCGTCGTGATGGGGAGCAAGAGCGACTGGGAGACCATGGGGCATGCCGTCGCCCTGCTCGAGGAATTCGGGGTGCCTTGCGAATACCGGGTCGTCTCCGCCCACAGGATGCCCGATGCCATGGCCGCCTACGCCAAGGAAGCCGAGGCGAGGGGACTTCATGCCATCATCGCCGGGGCGGGAGGCGCCGCCCATCTGCCGGGCATGATCGCCGCCCAGACCACCGTTCCCGTGCTCGGGGTTCCTGTGAAAAGCCGCACCATGGAGGGATTCGACTCCCTGCTCTCCATTGTCCAGATGCCTGCTGGTATTCCGGTTGCCACCTTCGCCATCGGCGAGGCCGGTGCCAAGAACGCGGCTCTCTTCGCCATCTCACAGTTGGCGCTCCTGCGTCCGGGGCTGGCTCTCCGGTTGAAGAAATTCCGAAGCACCCAGACCAAGGCCGCCTCGGCAAGCCGACTGGAACCCCCCAAGAAACTCCGCCGCTCGCGTTGATCCGACGGCATCTTCCACGACATTGAGTGCGCGAACTCTGAGAGGTGAGGAGGGGGTTGAGGAATCCGCGGAGATTCTCCGGAGCGGTGGAGTTGTGGGGTTGCCCACCGAGACGGTCTACGGCCTTGCGGCTGATGTCTTCCAGCCTTTGGCTGTTGCCCGGATCTTCGAGGCCAAGGGTCGCCCCCTGACCGACCCCTTGATTGTCCATCTTCCGGAAGTCGGATGGTTGGATCGGGTTGTCCGGTTTACTTCTGTGGAGCAGCTGAATCTGGTGGAAAGTCTGGCCTCCGCCTTTTGGCCCGGTCCCTTGACCCTGATTCTTCCCAAGCATCCCGAAGTTCCCGATCTGGTCACGGCTGGTTCCGAGACCATTGCCGTACGAGTCACTTCCCATCCGCTTTTCCAGAAGGTCCTGAGTCGGCTTGGTTCTCCATTGGCTGCCCCGAGTGCGAACCGATTCGGGAGAATCAGTCCGGTCACGGCTCAAGATGTCCAATCTGAACTGGGTGAAGTTATTCCGTTGATCCTGGATGGGGGGCGTTGCACCCATGGATTGGAATCGACGATCCTTTCCGTGACAGGTGAGGCGATGGAGATCCTGCGCCCGGGACCTATTACGGAAGAGGATCTGAATCAATATGGACATATTGTTCGGATGGGTGGGCGCGGTGGCGTTGTGAATACCCCAGGAAGTCTTCCTGGTCATTACGCTCCAAAAAAGGAACTTGTTATCATAGAATCGGACATCAAGGGATTTCTTCCCAAGGCCAATACTGCCCTCCTGGCATTTCGCGAACCTCTGCCGGAAATCGCCTCCCGCTTTGCAAAGGTGATCGTCCTGAGTCCGTCCGGGGATCTCAGGGAGGCCGCCGCCAATTTCTATGCGGCTCTTCGGGAGTTTGAGAAGAGTGAAGTGGACATGATGGTGGCCGAACCTCTCCCCGAAGAGGGGATCGGTGTGGCAATCATGGATCGCCTGCGCCGAGCAAGCTATGGATCCAAACATGGAACCGGACATCAATCATGAGTGAAGACCGCTTGAATACCAAGGCCGCCGGGGTGGTGGCCGGTGCCGTGATGCTGAGCCGCGTGCTCGGTCTGGCCCGTGAGTTGATCTTTGCAGGACTCTTCGGGGCAGGTCGTGGCATGGATGCCTTCCTCACCGCCTTCCGGGCCCCCAACCTGCTCCGTGATCTCTTTGCGGAAGGGGCCCTCTCCACGGCGTTTGTGACCGTTTTCTCCCAGCGGATCGCGACCGACGGAGAGGGGTCGGCTTGGAGGTTGGCCTCCAAGATGGCGACCCTTACCACGGTTTTTATGAGCCTCCTCTCGCTGCTCGGGGTGATCTTCGCCGCGGAGTTAATCGGCTTCCTTGCACCCGGATTCCCCGCTGAGAAAGCCGCCCTGACGATCCAGCTCACCCGGATCATGTATCCCTTCATCCTGCTGGTCTCGCTAGCCGCCTTGGTGATGGGGATGCTCAATGCGGTCAACCGCTTCACCGCCCCCGCCTTGGCCTCGAGTTTCTTCAATATCGGATCCATCGCCGGGGGTGTCGCCTTCGGATGGCTGATCGATCCTGCCTTCGGTGAACGGGCCCTGATCGGTCTCTCCCTCGGCACCTTGCTCGGCGGGCTCCTTCAGCTCGGCGTCCAGTTGCCGGGGCTGCGGCAGGCGGGATTCCGCTTTGTGATGGATTTCAACTGGCGCGATCCCGGTGTCCGACGGGTGTTGATCCTCATGCTTCCGGCCGTCATCGCCGCGAGCGCCGTCCAGATCAATGTCATGGTGAACAGCATCTTCGCCTCCTACCTGGGGGATGGTCCCGTCAGCTGGCTCTCCTACGCCTTCCGCCTCATGCAGTTGCCGCTCGGTGTCTTCGGCGTGGCCGTGGCCACCGTGACCCTGCCGGTGGTCTCACGGGCTTCGGCTCTTGGAGATATGGGCCGTTTCCGATCCACCCTCGCCAAGGCGATGCGTCTGGCGGTTTTCCTGACGCTCCCCTCGGCTGTCGGCCTGATCGTTCTGGCCGAACCGATCATCGCCCTGATCTACCAGCGGGGGAAATTCCTAGACACAGACTCGCTCCACACGGCCGAGGCACTCCAGTTCTATGCGATCGGGTTGGTCGGTTACTCCTGCATCAAGGTCCTCTCGCCCGCCTTCTACGCCATCGACCGGAAGTGGACCCCGATGACCGTGAGTTTTTGCTCCATCGGGCTGAACCTCGGTCTCAATTGGCTCTTCATTTTCAAACTTGGCATGGGGCACCGGGGACTGGCCCTCTCTACCGCGATCGCCGCCACGGTCAACTTCCTCCTGCTCTATCTCTTCATGACCAGGGTCTCCGGATCGCTGGAGTCGAAGGCGATGGCCTCCACTCTTGGACGTTGCCTGCTGGCGGCCATTCCGATCGGACTGATCGGATGGGCGACGCATCCTTGGATCGTTTCGCTGGGCCATGCCTCCGTCATCCTGCGCGCCGGAGCGCTCTTCACCGTGATCGGCGTGGCGGTGGTGTTGTTCCTGCTGGCGAGTTGGATGCTGAAGATCGAGGGCTTCAACGAATTCCTCGGGATCGCCAGAAGGAAATTGGGATCAAGGAGCTAAATAGTGTCGTCACGAGATAGGATTATTGATAGAGGGAGCGGATGAACAAAGAGAGCGCCCTTCACCGTCACGACATAACTGATCGAACCTGGAAGTTACTGGAGCCGCATTTGCCAG
>JBEAOJ010000154.1:0-2961 GCA_041164985.1 Verrucomicrobiota bacterium
CCGACGGGCCATCCGAACTCCCTCCTCAGCAGTCCGGCCAGGGCCTCAAGGCATCCCGGGTTGCCCCGCGGAGGGTCGTAGATGGCAAGGGTCCGGCGCAGTACTGTTGGATCGGAGATGATCTCCCTCATCCGCTCCTCCCAGACTCTTTCCATCGCGGGGATATGGGCGGGGTTGCCTCCCCCCAGCATCAGTGGGGCTGGGTCGGCGGAAGCCGCCAAGGCCTCTCCCAGGTCGGCCATGAGCGCATTGATGCCGGTTTGTCCTGCCAGCCGTGTTCCGAGTTCTGAAAATCTCATGCAAAATTATCTACCACGGGCATCTGGAGCCGACGACAGAAAGAGACGCTGATGGAAGCTAACACTTGGTTTGCTCTAGAGATATTGCTATACGGCCATACTGCTGTATAATGATGGCATGAAAACAACCATTGATCTTCCCGACGATATTCTGCATCGGGCCAAGATTGTTGCCGCCCAACGCCGCACCACTCTGAAGGAACTCGTTCTTTCGGGCCTTGATCATGTGCTTGGCATCTCCACGGAACATCAGGGACGAGAGCATGCCATCGCCCGTCTCAGGAAGGGGATGAACCTCAGGGCTACACCTCTTGCTCGGGAGGAGATCCATGCACGCCGTTAGATTTCTCGATACCAACATCCTCCTCTATGCGTACGATCTGGACGCACCTCATAAACGAGAAGTGGCTCTTGGGATAGTCGAGGAGGGATGGCATTCCTTGGGTGAGACAGCCATCAGTGTGCAGGTCCTGCAGGAACTGCATGTGAACATGGAGCGCAAGGGCATCGCGAAGGAGGAGATCCATGCGGTGATGCAGGATTTCAGCATGTGGCCGATTGTTGAGAATACCTTGCCGCTGCTTCATGCGGGGCTGGTGGAGAAGTCCAGATGGCAGCTTTCCCTCAGGGATGCGATGATCCTGGCCGCTGCGCGCGCGAGTGGAGCAAGGGAGCTGATCTCGGAGGATTTCAGCAACGGTCGGGACTACGACGGCATTCTGGTCATCAATCCCTTCGAACAAAGCGCGTCTCGCTGATTCGGATGGGTGAAGCGGTGATGCAGAGGATAATCTGGAAAGCAGGAACTCAGGAAATAAAACGGTGCGGTAAGATTTTTGCCAATCTGGTTCATCCCGTCCCTTCATCCCTGTTAACCTCTCTGCGTCTCAGCGCCTCTGCGGGGAAATTTTCTCTGATTCTTCTGCCTTAGTCTTAACAGGCCCTAATAGCCTACAGCCTAAACCGCTAACAGCCTTGGCCCTCTGTCCCTTATTTAGAATAATTCTTGATTGAGGATTTCGTGATGGTAGGTTCTTTGCCCGCCGCATGAAGAAGGATTCATCCATTCCAGCCTATGAGAACGCGATGGGAAGAGAGGGCCTGCGTCTCACTCCCCAGAGGCGACAGGTCTACGAGGTGCTGATGGACAAGCGGGATCATCCCACGGCCACGGAAGTCTTCATCCGTGCCCAGAAGCGGATGCCCTCGATCTCCTTGGCTACGGTCTATAATTGCCTCGAGACGATGGTAGGCAACGGCTTGGTCAAAGCCGTCCATGTCGACCGGGAACCGACCCGCTTTTGCGCGAATCTCCGCGAACACGGCCACTTCCACTGCTCCGACTGCGGCAAGGTGACCGACATTGAGTTTTCGCAAGCCCACGACAAGGGATGGAAGCTTCCCGACGGTTTCCTCGTCACCCAGCACGACGTGACCCTCCGCGGCCTCTGCGCCGATTGCGGCACGGCTGCAAAGTCCTCCACTCATTCCAGAAACAAACCAACCACCAAGTAAGAACCATGTCCGCCTCTTCACTCTCCATCCGCGACCTGCATGCCTCGATCGGTGACAAGCCCATCCTGAAGGGGCTCACCCTCGACATTCCCAAGGGAGAGGTTCACGCCATCATGGGCAAGAACGGGGCCGGCAAGAGCACGCTTGCCAAGATCATGGCCGGTCATCCCGACTACACCGTCACCTCCGGCGATGTCCTGCTGGACGGCCAGAGCATCCTCGGTCTGGAGCCCGATGTCCGTGCACGCCTCGGTCTCTTCCTGGCCTTTCAGTACCCCATGGAGATCCCCGGCGTGACGATCGCCAACTTCATCCGCGCCGCCCTGCAGGCCCGCCTTCCCGAGGGGGAGGAGCTCGAGGCGACCGAGTACTATGCCAAGCTCTACGCCAAGATGGATGCACTCAGTGTGCCCCGCGGGTTCACCTCGCGCTCGGTGAACGAGGGGTTCTCCGGCGGCGAGAAGAAGCGCTGTGAGATCCTCCAGATGGCGATGCTCGAGCCCTCCTACGCGGTGCTCGACGAGACCGACAGCGGTCTCGACATCGATGCTCTCAAGATCGTCTCCGCCGGCGTGAACGCCCTCCGCGGTCCGAACATCGGCATGCTCGTGATCACCCACTACCAGCGCCTGCTCGACTACATCGTCCCCGACAAGGTTCATGTCATGTCCGAGGGCCGCATCATCCTGAGCGGCGACAAGGATCTCGCCCTCAAGCTCGAAGCCGAAGGCTACGACTGGGTCGAGAAAGAATACGGGACCAAGGCCGCTTGAAGGCTCACCCCGCTTTTCAATCCATCACCTCTTTCCCTAGCTCCTAACTTCCAGCTCCCATCCACCATATGAGCACAGAGACCAAGCCAGACATCGACATCGACCGTTCCGTGGGCGATTTCCGCTACGATGTCGAATACGCCTACGACGCCGGTGTCGGCCTGACCGAGGCGACGATCGACTACATCAGTGACGTGAAGGGGGATCCCGATTGGGTCCGCGCCTTCCGCAAGGAGGGTTACCGGAAGTTCCTCGAGAAGCCGATGCCGACCAACTGGGCGACCAAGGACCTCGAGAACATCGTCTTCGAGAACATCCGCTACTACCTCGCGCAGGGCCAGCAGCCCAAGCGCAGCTGGGACGAGGTTCCCGAG
>JBEAOJ010000155.1:0-5314 GCA_041164985.1 Verrucomicrobiota bacterium
GAGGAGGCATGGCCGGTGAGGAGAATGGCCGAGTTGTAGTCACCCCGTGGCTCCTGCTCGTAGTGGACGCTTCCGATCAGGAAGTCGGCTCGTGTTTTCTCCGCCAGCTGCTTCACCTGACCGAAGATGATCTCGTCGAGCAGCAGGGGCCGGGGTGTGGCGGCCTCGGGCCAGATCACGAGATCGGGGTCTCCGGCAAGCGCCGTGCGGTTCATCCGGACATAGCGCTCCATGATGGGCCCCTCGCACTTCTTGTCCCAGTAGTCGTAGACGGGGATGTTCCCCTGCAGGCCGGCCACTTTCAGCGGGATGGTCGGCGCGGGGGGCGCGGTGATCCTCTGCACCCCGTAGCCGAAGCAGAGCACCACGAGGAAGACGGCGGCGAAGAAATCGATGTGCGGTCGCGGCTTCCCCGAGCGGATCTCGCTTCCGAGACGCTTCACGGTGATCGCCGCGGTTGCTCCGCCCAGCGCGCAGAGAAAGGTCAGGCCGGGGGTTCCGGTGATGCCGGCGATCTGGATGAGCGGGATGCTGTTGCGGAGGGAGACGCCGAGCGCATTCCAGCCGAAGCCGGTGAAGAGGGTCCCTCGCAGCCATTCGACTGCGACCCAGGCCGCCGCGGCGAGGAGGGCGACCAGAAGATTGCGCAGCGAGCCGAGCCATGATGCGGCGGAGTCCCCTCCCTCGCCGAGGTTCCGGAGCACCGTTCCGGCAAAGAGCGCCCAGAGTCCGTGATAGAGGCCGATGATGAGGCAGAGCGCCACCCATCCGGGAATGGTCACCGTGATGATCCAGTGAAGCGAAATCAGGAAGGAAACCGTGCCGCCGAGCCAGCCGAGCAGGAAGCAGTGGCGGGCCCATGACTTCTTTCCCCTTTCTTTTTCTCTTTCTCGCTCAGGGCGAGGCAGCATCCAGAGTGCCCAGCAGAGCGGCGCCAAGGCCACCCAGGGCAACCACGAGAGCCCCCGGACGTCGCAGGGTGGGAAGCAGGCCCCCACCAGCACGCCGGACAGCACGCCAAGCCCCAACGGGAGCCAGCATGGGGAGGACGCGGCTTGCTTCGGAACCACGGAGCCTCTTTTCTCCCGGCTCATTTCCGGGGAGTTTCGCGGGCCGCGGGATCCGACGGCGGGACCGTCGTATCAATGGTCACGCTGCAGGAAGCACCTGCGGGAAGGTAGCGGTGATTTTTCCGATCGTCACCCCCCGCCGTGGCGCGACCAGGAGCGGCCTCCCCGGTGAGCTTGACGATGACGGTGGCATCCTTGCCCGCCTTGGAGGAATTGGAGGAATTCACCGAGAGGACGACACCCTGCAGTGCGGTCTTTTCCTCCCCGACGGTGATCTTGGCAACCTGTCCGGGTCTTAGGTGCGCTGCCTCCGCCTCGGGAAATCCGACCTCGATCCTGCTCTCGGGCCATTGATTCTCAAGGACGATGCCCTTGGCGCTGGAGAAGACCTGTTGCCGGTAGTTGCTCGCGGTGAACCAAGTTCCCAGGACGCAGAAGGAGATGAGGGCGGTCACCAGGATCCACCCGGCACGAAGTCCGGAGGCGTGGGGTGCAGGGGCTCTTGTCATGGTGCGGCGGGTGTGGGGGACGAGGCGTTCCGCAGATCGGAGGCCTTCGGGGGTAGCATGATGTTGGTGGGGGAGAAGGGTTGCTTTTTCTTTTTCTGCGAGGGGTTCTTCTCCTGCCCCATGATCGGGAAGGTGTTCGCCATCTTGGCCGACTCCACGAGGGTCATGCCCGAGGGGATCACGAAGATCCCGTCGCGCACGGGGGCGTCGACCACGAGATCGGCGACCTGGCGGCCGTCGATCATGACGGCCAGAACGCTGCTGCGCCCCGCCTTCTCGATGGAGTACTGGGTGAGGAGATTGGAGCCGTGTCCGTCGAGCCGGAGGTAGGCGCCGTAGGAGCCGTCGGATGCCCTGAACGGGTAGACGGCCTTGATATCGTGCTCGCTCAGAAGCGGCATGATGGAGAGCGAGGTCTTCCTGCCGTCGAGCAGCACGACGGGCACCGCGAACTTCTCGCCATCCTCGGGGCTTCCCTCGCCGTGGATGCGGATCGCGAAGGCATCCTTTTTCTTGTTGGAGCCCCCGGCGTGGGCCAGCGGACCCAACGGCCCCATGGAGGTGAGAAAGCCCAAAAGACCGATCAGGATGGGAAGCCGTTGCATACCCGGGAGCGTAGTCCGCCGGGATAACATTTGCAACCGATGCCCCGGTCGGGTTACGCCTCATGGGATGTTCCGGACCGCCCACACCCGTTTGCTTGCCGCCGCCCTCCTCATGGCGGGCGCCTGCAGCTCCATGACCGCCCAAAGCACCAACGCCCCGAGCCGCGACACCATCAGCAAGGGCGAGATCCGCAACATCTCGATCACGGGCCCCCAGGCCGACAGCCCCTTCTACACGGAACGCCAAGAAGCCAAGGCCGCGCTGGCCGAGGCCGGACGCGAGGGATACGGGATGTATGTTCCCAAGCCCCCGAAACCCCCTGCGGGGCAACAGGTGAAGAAATTCTTCAAGGGGATGTTCGGATCGTTGAAAGTCGGCAAGGGTGCCGGCGGCTCGACACCCATGGTCCTGAGCGTCGAGCCCTCGGAGTTCTCGCTCTCCCAGACTCCCGAGCTGGATGTCTCCCTCAAGATCTCCAATGCTCGGAAGCACGAGATCGAGATTCTCTACCCCAACGACCAGCGTCTCGAGGTCGTGACCAAGGATGCGGCGGGCACCGTGATCGGCCGCTGGTCGGAGGACCGCGCCTTCCAGCCGACGCAGGGATTCGTGGAGATCAACCCCGAGGAGTTCATCATCTACGCCGAGCGCATCCCCACTTCCAGGATGAAGGCCGGCGAGACCTACACCATCGAGGCCTCACTCGCGAATCAGGAAGGATACACCGCGACCGCCACCGTCACGCCGCAGCCGTAGGCAGCACCGTCTGGCGGCGGAGGGCTAGGGGGGTAGGTGATAGGGCCGAAGAGTGATGTTTGAAAATTTTGGGTTCAGCCTCGGGCAATCGATACCCCACCTCCGAACTCCGATAGCCTATTGCCGATCCCCGATCCCCTGTTCGGCTTTCCCAAAAAATGCCGCCGTTGCCTTGTGGCGGGCGAGGAACATGGCCGTGAAGACAACCCTCATCACGGTCGCATCGAGCAGCCGGCCAAGGAATCCGAACGGAAGCGCGTACTCGACGCGGTCGGTCATGACCGTTCCCGATCCCTCCGCGCGGAAGAGGTGATGGTGACGCCAATGCCGGAAGGGGGACTTTCTCGCCCCGTCGACAAGCCGTGCGTCCGGCACCGCCTCCTCCCAGACTCCCACCCAATCGAGCGGCAGTCCGAACTGGCTCACACGCAGCCGGAACTCCTCCCCTGCCCGCGCAGGGACGGAGCATTCCACCCGCTCCACGCGGAGCGACGGGGGGGAGATCTTGGTGATGTTGCGCGGATCCTCATGGAATGCGTAGACCTCCGCAGGGCTTGCGGAGAGGAAGACGCTGCGCTGAAAAACGGTGAATGGCGCCTGCATGCGTTCAGCGGAACAGAACTGTCTCCACTTGGGGAGGCATAAAAATCATTGCCAATCCCGACTACGCTCTTTACTCGTGCTTCGGTATCCGATAACCACATCAACCATGTCTGAAAAAACCATCGAAGAAAAAGTCCGCGACATCATCGTCGAGCAACTCGGCGTGACCGCTGAACAAGTCACCACCAACGCCTCCTTCATCGAGGATCTCGGAGCCGATTCACTCGACACCGTCGAGCTCGTCATGGCCTTCGAGGAAGAGTTCGGCGTGGAAGTCCCCGACGAGGATGCCGAGAAGCTCCAGAAAGTCGGCGATGTCGTGAAGTACATCGAGGAGAAGCAGGGCAAGTAAGCCTCGCCGAACCGAACCCTTTTGAAAGCGCCGCTCCCGCAAGGGTGCGGCGCTTTTCTTTTCAACATGTGGCGGCCGGCAGACCGGTGCAGAGGGGCATCCGGATAAAGAGGCTTGCCCATCGGGCCGGAATGAGGGATTTTCTCTCTCCCGCGGAAAAACGGGCTCAGGGCTAAGTAGCTCAGTTGGTAGAGCAGAGGACTGAAAATCCTCGTGTCGGGGGTTCGATTCCCTCCTTAGCCACCATTCCTCTCAAGCCGAGGAACCCTCCGTGCTTTCACGGCACATCGCGGTTCAAGTTCAGATTTGACCCCATGAACCCCCGCACCTTCCTGCGCCGGACTCTCTGCGCCGCGATCCTCGCAGCGGGTTTTTCAGCCATGCCGGTTACCTTGGCGGGGGAACCGCTCCGTTCCGGGTTCCTCGTGAAGGAAGCGAAAATGGACATCGTCGCGAACGGCGCCTCCATCGGCTTTGCGATGATCCCGCAGGGCACCAAGGTCATGGTCCTCTCCACAAACGCCGCCGGGAATCTGCTCATCAAACGCAACGCCGGGGAGACTCCGTTCGCCGTACCGCAGGATTCCGTCTCCATTGAGGCTCCTGCGGAAACTCCCTCCCCGACTCCCGCTGGTCCGAAGATCAAACCTCCGGTCCAATCCCCTGCCACGCCATCAGCCACCCTTGCTCCGATCCCCACTGCCACGGTTGCGCCCTCATCACCCGGATCAAAGGAGCCTTCCGCCGCTGAAGTGAACAAGGCCCTTGGCATCCCGCTCTTCGGAAGTGGAAGTCTCTGGGAGGAAAACGACGCCATGGTTGCCAACCGGCTCCGCTGGCCCCAGGAATCTAAGACCTCGCGCGAGGCCGGCTACAGGAGGTATCCCTACACGTTCAACTCCGAGACCACGGTGCTGGGAGCCCGCTCGCTCTGCCTCTTTCTTCAGGGCATCGACGACAAGGTCGCCCGCGTCTCCATCCTCTTCGCCAACAAGGGTGATGTCGCTTTCTTCTCGTCGCTCAAGGGATGCAGGGAAGCCATGAAGAAGGACCGGGAGACGCTGGAGGCCGCCCTCAAGGGGCTCTTCGGGGATGCACGCCCGGCGCGTGTCGGACGATTTGCCACGACGGCCGAAGCGGGGCAGCGCTGGGATTGGAAGGGACATACCTTCATGCTGGTGACCCCCCAGAACGAATACGTCGCCCTGAGGATCGTCCCGACGACCGTATTCGACGATGCCGACTCATCCAGAAAATCGTTTGCCGCAGCCAAAGCCGCCTTGTCAAAGCGGGTGGCGCGCCGCGAGAACGGCGACGTGCTCATCACCGATCTCCCGATGGTCGACCAGGGGAGGAAGGGTTACTGCGTCCCCGCGACCCTCGAGCGCATTCTCCGCTACTACGGACTCTCGGAAGAC
>JBEAOJ010000156.1:0-4138 GCA_041164985.1 Verrucomicrobiota bacterium
CCCCGACAACGTTGTTCATCACGGGCAACTCGGCATCGGCATAGATGCGGATCTTTTTGAAGTCGAACTCGATGCCCGGCGAGAGGGAGAGCTGCTGATAGCCGGAGTTGGCGGTGTTGGCATTCGGACCATAGTCGGATGCCTTGTTCACAAAGAGAGCCTGGCCGAGCGGTCGGATCTTCACGCCTCCAAGGCTAAGACCCGTGTAGTAAATGCCGGCCGCGGTATTGACGGCCAGGCCGGGAATATATCCCGCCTGCGTCACGACGGGCGCGTCGAGCTGTGCCTGGGTGAACCATGTCCAGTTGCTGTTCTTGGTGAACCGGTGGTAGTGGAAGAAGCCGAAGAGGATATCCATGCTGCCGGTGCCGATCTGATTGGCGCGGGGGACATTCCGCTGCTGCCAGTAGCCGGTGGGGAGCTTGAGGCCGAGGTTCAGACCGCTGTTCATGCTCTCGTTCTTGGAGAAGCCGGTGTACAGGGCGTTCACCTGCATGTCACCAAAACCCCACCACTGGGTGTTGGTCGGTGTATGGACATGTTTTTTCTTCCCGTTGGGGAGGATTTCGTTGTGGGCCGCTTCGTATTGGTATTGGCGCTGCGCCGAGGGAATCGTCACCGAGGCTCCCCAGCTGCTGTTCCAGTAATACTGAAAGCCTCCTGTCAGCCATGATGTCTGGATAAGGCGGTCATGGTTCCGGCCGGCTCCCTCGCCGACTTTTTTCATGCCCTGCCAGTTCTGACTTTGGGACAGGAAAGTGTATTGGGTCCAGGCGATGCCGCCGGGACCATCCGGGAAGAGGTAGCTGGTGCCGACATCCTGCGAGGTGACGCAACCCGCGCTGCAGGCGAATGCGGATGGGGAAACAAGTGCAAGGGCAAGCATCAGGCTTGCGGCGAGAAGTTTGGAAAAGAGTGATTTCATGATAAGTAAAGTGGTTGGTGAATGGGTTGTTTGAATTGGAGTGAAGCCATGCGGGATGGGTTGCATGGCAAGAACCGTCCCGCGCATGGCGACAGGCCGGAGTGGATTTGCAAAAGAAGCCCCCGGGTCGGGTTCTCCCTTTCATCAGGGAGAGCCAACGGCAACGAGGAGTCGCTTAATGCAGCTTATGCCGCAATGGGCACCGGGACGGGCGGAGCAAAACAAAGCTCCGTCATCGAAACAAAGGGCGCGGGCCCGTAGGCGAAGGGGCGGGAAACGGGTGTCGGTAATTCCGAGCCGGGAGCCTTCACGAAGACCTCGGCTTTTTTATCAATCTTCACGGTGACGGGGGCATTCTCCCCGGAAGCTTCCGAGTTTTTGGCCTTAGCAATCTTTTTGCACATCGCGCACGGATGCTTGCCGTCGAAGGTCTTTTCCACGGCCTGCGTCAGTGAACCGCCGCGGGAGAAATCATGCACCATGGTCACCCACGCCACGCCCTGCAGCATCGCCCAGTGGCCCCCTGCAACCAGGAAGAGGGAGAGTGCCATCATCGCACAGCCGATTCGGCGGACGATGGGATGCGTGGCGATCATGGCCATTGGTGATATAAAGCCCGGACTCTGCTGTCGAGCGGTTTCCCCCGCCCTCGACTGCCGCGCGAACTGAGTTTCACCAGGTGTAACGAACCTTGTAGGTGAGCTTCTTTTCCTCATCCGGCTTGAGAGGGAGACGGAACTCGACGGTCTGTGCGTCCTTCTTGGCGAAGGGATCGGAGTTTTGAGTGATCTGCCAGTTCACCCAGCGGAACAGGTGTTCGACCACGCGGACGACCACGGGTTCCTTCTTGTGGTTGCGCAGCGTGATCTCGAAGGTCTCCTCGAGCCAGTGATTGGCTGTGTCGGCCTTGAAGTCGGTGCGCTTCCTCTCGCCCACGAGGTCGAAGGCCTCGCCGGTCTCGATCCGGACTGTCTCGTCCTTCGGCGTGTGATCGATCGTGTTCTCACCCGTGAACTCGAGCTGCGTGCCGTTGGCCCGGTAGAGGCGCATCTTTCCCTTGGGGAGGGGGATGCCCAGCCCGTTTTCCTTCGTATTTTTGAATTCCCTAGTCACCGTGATTTTCCTGTTGCCCTCGGGATTGATGCCGCCCTCCAGCAAGGGTCTGCCGGAGGAGCCGGGAAGGAGCCCGCCTGCGCCGTCGAAGGTGTAGATCACTTCCGAAGCCACCCCCGAGGCATGGAGAAACTCGACCTGTACCTTCTCATGGTCTCGCAGCGTGACGGGACGCTCCAGTGAGTAGAGGTGATACTCGTCGAAGGTCTTCTCGCTCACGGCTGGGGCGGCATCTGCGACCATGGCCATGGCACGGACGGCTTTCATCGCATAGGGCGCGGGGGTGGCAATCTTGTTCACATCCCCTGCCATCAGGTTGACCCTGGCCTCGCGGAAATCCCGGCCGCTTTGGTTGTCCATGGTCACCCAGCCGATGAGATCAAGCTTCTCACCTTTCTCCGGGGCAACCAGATTGTAGCTCGCCTCCCAGGAGAAACCGCCGGTGACATAGCCCAGCTCCGCGGACGTTTTCATCTCCTTGGGCACTTGGATCTTCCAGGCAAGGCGGGGCTTGAGGATCGTGTCGTCTCCCAGCGAGGGGAAGAGCGGTTCGCCCGGAAGCTGGAACCGGATCTTTCCCTCCGTTTCGATGATCGGCTCCTCCATCCCTACTCCGCCGGAAGCACCTCCCTGCGGAACATAGCCGGAGCGGATGACCTTCCCCTTCACCACGTGATCCGGTTTCTGCTGCTCATGAACCGCGAAATCGATCTCCTTGCCCTCGAAGAGCGATAGAAGGAGGCGCTGGGTGACCGGGTCGTTACGGTAGTTTTGCTCGAGGATCTGGAGGGGGGCGCCGGAGGAATCGCGCAGGATGACCGAGTCAGGTTCCAGTCGGAGTGTCGCCCCGTCAAAGGTGACCTCATTGATCCCTTTTTTGAGGTCGAGCGGCACCGTATCCCTGACCACCGCGAAGTTCTGGTTGTAGATGGTCAGCGAGGGGGAGGCCGCCTGCAGGGTTCCGGAGAATGAGGCGGCAAGGCAAAGCGCGGGGAGGAGTGGGGGTGTTTTCATGAGCAGGAGGGGGTGTGGGATGGTCATGCCGTCTTCCCGGAAGTTCAAGCTCCACCTGTGTGTCTCCCCGGTTTCTTCTCCCGGTTGGCAACCGTCCGACGAGATCGCCTTCTTCTGAATTCCTCCGTCACGCGCTTTATGATTAGGGAAACGCTGATTAAACCCTCTGTGCGCTTTAATCAGCGGTTCGCTAGTCGATAAGGAGCACGGTCAGCCTCTTCGGCCCGTGGGCGCCGAGCACCAGGATACGCTCGATGTCCCCCGTCCTCGACGGTCCGGTGATGAACGACATGAAGGAGGGGAAGTTTTTCCCATAGCGCTTCCTCACGTGCTCGAAGGCGGCGGTGAGGTCGGGAACCATCTGCGAGGTCCGCGCGATGACCACATGATGAGGAGGAAGGACCGAGAGGGCGCGGCCGCCGGCGCTCTCGACGGAGACCATGACGCCGCCTGTCTGGGCGACAAGGACCTCGCAACCGGTGACGCCGGCATCGCATGACTCGAGGTTGTCCACCGCGTATCCCTTCTCTGTCCTGACAACCGGAAGATCGATTCCTTGGAGGAGTGCATCCGTGTCGTGATGGGAGTGGCTTGCGATCTTCTTCCAACCACCCGCGGTGGCGAGTTGCTTCAGGAGATCGTGCGCTGCGGCGATGGTCGGAACGCGATGAAACTCGGTCTTGAGCCCCTCGGAGATCTTCGCGAAGAGGGCGATCTGCTCGGGCAGGGTGGCGCCGACCTTGGGAAGCCATTCGCGCTGGGCATGGCCGTGGGTCTCGGCCGCGGCATCGGCCTGGGAATGGGAAGTGTGGGGACGAGGGGCGGGATTGTTCCTCAGCGCTTCGCGGATCCGGTTCAGGATGATGGAACGGCCGGGATTCATTTCCTCCCTCCCCGTTCTTTCTTCCACTGCTCGTGGAAAGACTTTGGCGCAAGCTTCGGGAAGTTCCGCGAGCCGGTCCAGGCGCGGAGCGGATCCAGCATCGTCCCGTTCACCAAACCCTGAAGCGGTTGGAAGATACGCCCGAAGACAACGGCTAGGCGATAGAGGGCGGGATGCCCCATCATGAGGGAGAAGCCTCCGAA
>JBEAOJ010000157.1:0-2955 GCA_041164985.1 Verrucomicrobiota bacterium
GGTGGATCACCACGTCGATCTTCTCCATCGGAATGTCAAAGAGCCAGCGCGCCTCGATCATCTCGAGCCCCTTGTTGAAGAGGGTGGCCGAGTCGATGGAGATCTTCCGACCCATCGACCAAGTCGGGTGACGCAGGGCCTGTTCGGGTGTCACCGAGGCGAGATCGGCCGCTGAGGCGTTGCGGAAGGGGCCTCCGGAGCAGGTCAGAATCAGCCGCTTGATCGTGGAGGGATCCTTGCCCTCCAGGCACTGGAAGATGGCATTGTGCTCGCTGTCGACCGGGAGGACGCGGCGTCCGGACCGCTTTGCCGTCGCCATGACCTCCTCTCCCGCCATGACGAGGATCTCCTTGCTCGCCACGGCCAGATCCTTGCCTGATTCGAGCGCCTTCAGCGCGGGTCTCAGGCCCGCGGTGCCGACAATGGCAATGAGGACGATGTCGGCCTCCGGCAGGGAAGCGAGTTCCTCAAGGCCATGGCCTCCATGGAGAATGTCGCGTCCGGGAAGTTCGCCGCGAAGGGATTCCGCCGCCTTCTCATCACCCGCGCAGAGGGTGGCCGCGGGAAATTCCCTGGCGAGTTCCAGCAGGCGTTGCGCATTGTTCCTGCCGGAGAGGGCGATGATCCCGATCTGCTCCGGAAGCGCACGGGCGACGCGCATCGTGCTCTCGCCAATGGAGCCCGTGGCCCCGAGGACGACGACCCGTCTTTTCATCGTGGGGCGTGACAGAGGGGGGCCGCGGGAAGGAGGAACTGAAGCAGGAAGTAGAAGAGGGGCATCGTGAAGAGCAGACTGTCGATCAGATCCATCCCGCCGCCGATTCCCGGGAGCACATGGCCCGAGTCTTTACTGTGCACCGATCGCTTCAGCAGGGATTCGGCCAGATCACCCGCGACGCCTGCAATGGCGAGAACGAGTGAGAGGGTGCAGACCATCACGAGGGAGAAGGGCGGGAGATGGTCGCCGAAGAAACGGAAGACCACGATGCCCAGGATCACTCCGAGGGCGATCCCACCCGCGATCCCTTCCCACGTTTTCTTGGGGCTGATGTTCGGAAAGAACGGCGTGCGTCCGAAAAGACTGCCGCAGAGGAATGCCCCGACATCCGTGAACTTCGTCACTGCCACGACGAAGAGGACGAGATACTGGCCGGTGGTGAAACCTCCTGCATCCCGCGGCGTGAGGTAGAGGAGTTTCGCCATGAAGAGGAAAAGCCACGGGATGTAAACGACCCCGAACAGCGTGAAGGAGATCGCTTCGGCGGTGTGGCGCCCGGGATCGTTGCGGCCGTATTCACGCAGGAAGAGCGCCATCGTGAAGAGGGCGAACAGGGCCGCCTCCACGCCGAAGATCGCTCCACCCCCCTCCGGAAGGGGCTTGGCCATGGCAGGGCAGGGCAGGAGCCAGAAATTCAGCCCCATCAGGATCAGGGCGACGGCCATCCCCATGCCGCGGTGATGGGAGATGCCCCCGGCCTTGAGGAGGGCGAAATATTCCCAGAGGGAGACGATGGCCGGAATAGCGATCAGAACCGCAAAAGCCCCTTCCGAGCGGGCCATGTAGGCCGCCATCACCATGAGCCAGAGGGCCACCGTGCTCAGTAGCCTTGGGAAGAAAGAGGAGGGGAGTGCACGCATGGTGGAGGAAGTTGAAGGTAGAAATCCCCCCCGGAAAGACAAGCCCCCGTTTTCCGGTTGCTACCTTCCGAGGGAGGTCTACCTTTGGAAGCTTAACCGGAACCAACACACACGACTCCACGACCATGGCCAAAGAAGACGCATCCGCAGAAAAAGCAACCGACAAGGCCGCCGCCGCTCGCGCCAAGAACCTTGATCTCGCCATCCAGGCGATCGCCAAGGATTACGGCGACGGGGCCATCATGCGTCTTGGCGAGGAGGCGGCCCAGGGGATTGCCTCCATCCCGACCGGCAACCTCCTCATCGACCGCGCCCTCGGCGTCGGCGGATTCCCGAAGGGCCGCATCATCGAGATCTTCGGCCCCGAGTCCTCCGGAAAAACCACCCTCACCCTGACCGTCGTGGCCCAGGCCCAGAAGCGCGGCGGTGTCGCGGCCTTCATCGACGTCGAGCACGCGCTCGACCCCGGATACGCCCGCAAGCTCGGGGTGAACCTCGAGGAACTCCTCGTCTCCCAGCCCAGCTCCGGCGAGGAGGCCCTCCGCATCTGCGAGACCCTCGTGCGTTCCAATGCCGTCGACGTCGTGGTGCTTGATTCCGTGGCCGCACTCGTCACCAAATCGGAACTCGAGGGGGAGATCGGCGATTCCGTCGTCGGAGCCCAGGCCCGTCTCATGAGCGCGGCGATGAGGAAGCTCACAGCCTTCATCTCCAAGGCCGACTGCTGCTGCATCTTCACCAACCAGATCCGCGAGAAGATCGGCGTCATGTTCGGCAATCCCGAGACCACCCCGGGCGGCAAGGCCCTCAAGTTCTACGCCAGCGTCCGCTGCGACATCCGCCGCATCGGCGCGATCAAGCAGACCGACGGCATTGTCACCGGCAACCGCACCCGCGTGAAGGTCGTGAAGAACAAGGTGGCTCCCCCGTTCACCGAGGCCGAGTTCGACATCATGTACAACGAGGGGATCTCCTCCACAGGCTCCCTGCTCGATCTAGCACTCGAGAAGAACATCATCGAGAAGCGCGGTTCCTGGATGAGCTACAAGGGGAACAACATCGCCCAGGGCCGCGATGCAGCCAAGGATCTCCTCAAGAGCGACGCCTCCCTCTATGCCGAGATCGAGGAGGCGGTGAAGGCTGCTCTCGAGGCGGATGCCTCCGGTAAGAAGTAGGGGATAACGCCTGCAACGGGTCGCAAACAACCATCGGATCTGGCGGTGGTTGTTCTCCCTGGATTGAACGTATGACACCGGAACTTCAGACAGGAATCGCTCTCGCGCTGGTGGCCGGTGCATGTGGATTCTTCGTGGCCCG
>JBEAOJ010000158.1:0-21410 GCA_041164985.1 Verrucomicrobiota bacterium
CAGCCCTGATCGCAATTTGCGATTCGCAGCGGAAAGAAATCTTCGACTGCCTCTGCAAAGGATTCGGCGGATACGTCCAACTCTACTCCAGCATGTCCAAAACCTACCCGACTGATGACGACGATGACGATAATGATGAAATGGAGGTAACGGGAGCCAATGCCCGAGCCCTTGATTTCGTCAGCAATGGGTTCAGGTAGCTGAGAAAAACAGCGTGGAACCTACCTCCTGAGGAGAATCTCCCCATACTGCGTCCTAGTCGTAGCCAGAGGGACGCCACGGTTAACCGACAACCGAATGCTACGGGAAACCGCGCAGTCTGGCCCTCATCTAACAGGGGCAGTCCCGAAAGGAACGAAGGCAACGGGAGATGCTGAAGGGAAGGCAAGTGCCGCCAAAAGTATCCATCACATTGCCCTTGCCAGCATTTCTGGCTTTGCACTTATCTTTGGCATAGGACGCTTGGTGTCCTATCTGCTGTAAGATGCTTTTCGTAATGCAACAAAACAACAGTCAGAGATACAACACGAAACTGGATGAAGAGATCATGAGCATCGGGGGTGTTCCCGACGAACATGCTCGATATCAGGATATCCACGAGACCCTCTTCTACTCCAAGTCTTGGGGCTTCTACCTCGAACGACGCATCAGGCAGAGGCTTGAGGGGCGCACCTGGGAGACACTCGAACTTGGAGAGTTTGAAAATCCAAACCCGAAATCCCGCTTTCGGTTTCTGCAAGTTTTCCGCCCCATGAGCAGGGATCAGGTCATCCGTTTCGTCATTGAAAACTACATGCCGACGAAGGAAGGGATCCGGGATGAGGCCCTGCGCATTCTTAATCTCGGGTCGGCTCCCGGACAGCAACAGCAACAACCAAAGAGCATTACTAAAAGAGCCCCCAAGGATATCGACCGGGAAACAACGCCGTAATACGTATATTCATTACATGGCAAGCAATGATTCTTCTAAAAATCGTGCTCAACGAGGATCCCTCGAGTCGTCTCTCTGTTGCCTGTGAAACGGAGGGTTTTATCCCGACTCTTGATGAACGCCATCACCTGGATGAGATCATGGATTTCTTCAGGCGATACCAAGATCAACGCAACGCTGAGGAATGCCCTCCCGTGATCCCACCCCACCAGGACAGATGAGGCATTTCCCTATCTCTTCTAAGGATCACAATTCACCCGCTGGATCCATCCCTTCAGGTCGGGGGATCACCCAGCCAGTCTTTGGCATTACCCCCTCGCGCACTCAGATACTCGCCATTCACCGCAGGTTTGGTCACGACGAGGTCCCGATACCATCTGACTCGTGGATCGTGTCCCACTCAACTCAGGGCGTCATCTCGCTCCCTGACCGAGGCCCCGGGGAGTGCCCGATCCGCCAAGATCAGGTCGAGAAGATCCATTCATTTTACGCTGAGATCGAAGACGACAGGGTCTGCATCCTTGGTGAAGACCACGCAGAGCAACTTCTTGCAGCAATCGCACGATTTAGGATCAAGCACACCCGCAGGGTCCTGAGGAAATACTACTCCACTCACGGGAACCATTTACCTGATTGGGTTATCGATCAGGCCATCGAACATCCTGACAAGCCGTTTCGACGCCCCGAATCCAGCGTCGGATGGCGATTGATACCGATCCTGCTCATCCTTGCCTGGCTGACCGCCAAGGTGCTGGAGGCTGCCCACCGGTAGCGAGTGCTCTCATCTCGCAGTGATCCGTTATAAACCGATTTGCATCTTACATCCCTTGAGAGTTTCCGGCGCGGGGAGTTCCACCCGAAAGATCCGCTTGTTCTCCGACATCAGGAGATACGTCCGCTCGTTCCTGAGGTTGCGTGATTAGGAGAGGCTTATGACCGGGATGGTTTATCCGGCTCATCGTCGCTCTCCTTAGGACGGGAAATGAACATGAAGCGCACCTTGATAGGCTCGCCCGGTTCTGGCGGCTTCCGGGGCGGTGTGTTCACCATGTTGGGTCCCAGAATCCGCCGCAGATTCTCGTTGAATCGGTCGAACATGGCCTTGGGATCCCTCTCCGGGTCGGGTGTCGGTGTGTTTTCAGTACTCATGGTTCAGATTGCCCTATGCGAGGACGATGCGTGTCTTCTCACCAAGCTCACGGAGCCGATGCTGCAGCGCCGGGAGAACCAGTTCTCCCTCGGCCTCGGCGAAGTGCCAGTCGTTGCCGGGATGAACCCCGTGGTAGTATTTGAGATCACCCACACTCCTGCCCACCTCGTCCCTGATAGGCCCGTTGGCGAGTTTTAGCCCAGACAAGTACTCTAGAGCCCGGGCTTCCGGAGAGTCCTGATAGGCATACTGACCCTCGAGATAGCTCGCCCAGACCATGGGGCTGACCTCCATCTCGAGCCAATCCCGGCTTCTTGGCGAAATGCCGTGCCAACTGCGGTGCTTGCGGATCCAGTCCGCCAAGGCATTGCGGTCATGGGTGTCGATGGCCTCGTAGTTCTCAAGCCAGTCGCGCCACGTCGGAGCCTCGGGGCACTCACCGGTGCGACCGTCCAGGGAGAACTGCCACAAGTTGGAGTCCTGTGGATTCGCGTAGAGTGTTGAGGTCCATCGATCCGGTTCCTCAATCAGGACATCGTCATGATCGAGTCGGTACTGGCGTGCCCTCCGCAGGATGTCAGCAGGCAGGAAACAGGCTGCCAGTGCCGAGGCCCCCGTGATGAGGAAGTGTCGTCGGGATAGTTTTGTGCTCATGGTGTCTTTTCTTTGGGTTGGGACACCAGGAATCCGAAAAAAACCGCCGGCTCCGATCAGGAAGCGGCGGTTGAATTCCGGGAGACATTTTTTGGTTCGGCGGATTTCTCCCCGCCGCACATCGGACCGCTTTCGCTGTCCATCCACCTTGGGGTTGCCTCTCCCCCGGTTGGCATCCACCGCTCTCGCGATGGAACTCCTGATGCTTGGAAGAATGATCCCTCATCCACTCACGCCACGCAATCGGGATGCGTGTCATAGCCTCGTTCGGCCCAGCTCCCATCACCGATTTCCGACTCTTCCCCCAGCCCTCGACGCTTCGACCCGGAACGCTTCGCTTTGGTGAAGACGTCGGGCATCCCTACCTCCGGGAGTTGGCAATGATTTCCCGCCGCATGCCGCAGGAGATGTTGATGCAGAGGTTGTTCGTCTTGCCGGGAGAAGAAGAGAAATCCCTGATTATGTCTCAAGCTATCTTTTCCAGCACCGCGTGCTGGAACCACGCCGGGATCCGGTCCGTCTTGAGTTCAAGCGTTTTCCCGTCGGTGATCTCGGCCAACCAAGTATGCATACCGTCGGCATTGTTCGTGGAGTTGTCGAAGATATAGGCCCGGTTGGTGAAGCGAATCGCCGAGAGCAGCAGATCAAGGGACTTGTGGTAGCGGGACACGATCTTATCCTCGGGAACAGGATGCCCTCCCAGCGCCACGCGGTTGGCCACACGGGAGACATTGATGGTCGGGTCATCCGTGGCCACATAATACAAATAGGTCCTGTATCCGGCTTCCTGGGCATTCCGAAGAATCTCCACCTTGCCCGGATGAGACATCACTGTTTCGAATGTGAACGTCCTCCCAAGTTCAAGAAGCTTCCGGCGCAGGAATGCGGCCAGCACACTGGCAAAGTAAGAATTCATGACTCCCGGAGGAAATCCCAGTTTCCCGTCGTTGAAAGTCAGGCTCTCCGCCGCCTTGCCAAAGCCCTCACTCCTGAGAAACCCCGATTCAGTGAATACGGGAAGAACCTCATCGGCGGACGATTCAATTCCAAAACCGCCCAGATCGGCGTATCCCCGCTCCTTCACATCCGCCTCGATCTCATCGGGATTCAGATAGATACCTAAGAGCGGTTCCTGAAGATAAGATTTCAGCACGCTCTTCCCCGATCCGTTCGGACCTGCGAACACACGCATCCTAGGCGTGACGCGTATCACCTGATCTTGTAGATCGTGCCGGGACTTGCGGGTATCGGCGGTTCAATCGGCTTAACAACTTCCGTATGGCCATCGGGAAACACCCGCACCACAAAGGCCCCCATGGTTTGCAGGACACTCTGTCCGGACGCCAGAACACGCTGGCTGGCGGCAGCAAAAGCCTGCCCCGAAAGCGCCGGAAACTGACTTTCAAGCTCTTGGATATCCTGATCTGACACAGACTAACTTTAGAATGAATCCACTTCGGTAGCAACCCTCTCCTCCAACCCTCCGAAGATCTCCTGGATCACTTCCACCAAGGTTCCCCCTATCACCTTTCACCGATTGCCCATCACCCATTTCATACTCTGCCCTCGTCCCTCGTCCCCCGGCCCTCGTCTCTCGTCCCTCGACGCTCGACGCTCGACGCTCGACGCTCGACGCTCGACGCTCGTCGCTCGTCGCTCGTCGCTCGACGCAGCCTATTCCCCGTCCCCTTACCGAGCTGCCTTCCAGAGAAAATAAAGCATTCCGGCAAGCAGGGCGCAGAGGAGCAGGAACCTGTTCATGACGGCCCTCTGCTGACTCCTTGTCATTCTCGCACCATCCACGATGGATCTGACCTTTTGAGGGGTTCTGTCAAATCCCATGGTCTTGGTTCTTTTGGCCCGATCCCTGATCCTCTGAAGCTCTTTCTCCTCCCTCCGTTTGATCTGCTTGGGAATGTCATCAATCCTGGCTTGGATCTCGGCGGCCTTGCGATCGGCCTCTTCCTTTTCCCTCCTGACCCTCTCCAGTTCGAGATCCAGATCCGACTTTTGCTTGCCGACGGACTTTCGCGACGGCTTCCGGACCACCCCCTTCTTAGGCCTGCGTGAGAAGGGGAAGAAATTCATAGGTTCAAAGGATGGAGTCTGGAGTTAAATGTGACAGGGAACGTGGGGGCAAGCCACGTAAGGATTGTCACACAAGACACGTCATTTTCAACTCCCATCCCCCAGTCCTTCACGGCGGTAAGGCAATTCGATCTGAAAAAAAGCCCCCTTTAGGGGGCTCCGGAATGGCCCTTGACGAGGAGCCCCTCGATCGGAGAAAGAGGCGAAGATACGACGGTAAAATTGAAAAGCCGCAACGACACGGTGTCCTCGGCAACAACAACCAACCCATCACCACGTATGAACCAGAAGCAGATCAAACAAGCCATCAACGGAATCGCCACCCTCCTCGGCAGCAACCCCGCCCTTCTCGCCAAGGAACTCGCGGGACTCAAGGCACTCCTGCCAGGCCTCGACGAGAGCGCCATCACCCGCATTGTGGAGAAGACCAAGCAACCCTGATTCAACCCCCGTCAACTGGAGGAAGAGGTCGGGAACGTGGTGTCAGCAGTCAAGGCAGCGGGGCAGAAGTAGTCATCCGATAAGGTTCCAGGCTGTTCACTCGGACAGCCTGGGATCAGATCTGCCTTTTTTAACCAAGAGCTCTCTACTAAGTCGCTGACCTTCAGCAATCTGTTCCTTGAGCATATCGTCTGCAAGTTTATCACGGGCTATTGCGGAAGACTTACATCCATTAGCAGCAGCAATATTCCACCACGCATAAGCCATAGCATCGTCTTTAGGTACTGCCTCTCCTCTTGAATAGTATTCAGCTAGTTCACGCTGAGCCTCAACATCGCCTGCATGTGCTGCATCTGCGAACCATTCAATAGCCTTCTTTGGAGATCTTATTGGTGTTCCATTAGCATAACAGTGAGCGATAAACGTTTTGATAAATGGATCTGCTTTTTCCGCAGCTTTAACAATTGCATCAAAGTATCTTTTATCATCAAGAAGGCAATCTTCCAGAGAATCTATAATATCTTCCTCACAGAAATCCATGGGGTCTTCTAAAAGCAGTAGAGCTTTTCCAAGTTTTGCCTTGCTGCAGCCATCCGCTTTACTGTTGTCGTAAAGGTTCAATGCGTATTCCGGATTCTTTTCCACATACTTACCACTTTTATAGAACTCTGCTAGTTTGCAAGTGGACTCATGGCATCCAGCCTCGGATGCTTGTTCAAGCCAGTATATACACTGGTCATCATCCTCAAGAAAATGAGTTTCTATGAGTTTTCTCATAGCCTTGAGAAGGCCATTATTACCAGCATCAATCAAATAGTTAAATGCTTTTTCTTGCCAGTCGTCAGTAGCTTTTCTAATGGAGGTTATTAGACTTAGTCTATACTGGGCGTATGCAAATCCCTCTGCTGCTGATTGCTCATAATATTTTATTCCTCTATTTATGCGGTCATGACTATCAAAATCGTCATCAGTAATATAAAAAAGATAATAATAACCCTGATAGAACGAAAACTCGGCACTACCACCTATCCGCGATGCTAAAGTGTAGTATTTTTTGGCATAAAACTCTCTCTCCCAATTGCATTGGTGTAACCAGGATTTGTATTCATCTTCATCTTCATCGCAGTATGGAGGATTCTCGCTAAATTCAACTTCGCCTAATTCATATCGAAATCCCAATTCGATCAGGGCTTTCACATCATGCTTATCCGCTGCCACGCTCAGGTCTTCTTGAGACCAGAGTTCATATGGAATTGAGGAGTCCACTGTGTCACTTAGTTTGAGCTACGCACCAGAATCGCTTGAGTGGGAGTAGGGTGAGGAACGAACGACGTGATTACATCTTGAAATGAGTTAATCTGCACATTTAGTGTTTGGTAATTGTTAATAAAATAATTCTGTATGATATTATAAGAAAGCGACGTGCTTATGTTCATTGTATTACTCTGATTATTCACCATCCCCTTGGGAGAGATTCCTTAGCTGCTTGATGGACTCACGAACATAGGCGCTCAGAGCAGCTTTTTCTTCGCGGTTAAGATTTTTAAAACCATCTAGAAATCCATTAAAGCGACTAATTAGTTCGTCCTCTTTAACGGCGACCCGGTTCATGAGCTGATTCTGATAGGCAACCGAATCAGCCTGCACCGATTCTATATGTCGGTTTAACAGGCTTAGAGACTCACTGATTTGGCTTCGATAAGATTCTGGTATGGGGCGCCGTGCTACAGCCCATCGTCGAAGAGTGAGCGCATCCATACCAGACCCGATTTGCTTCGCTAGGTCTTCAGCATTCCTTGAATCAATGCAGAAAGCCCACAACTCTTCATCAAGTTCCATGAAAGTTACCTCGCCTGGTGGATGATGTAGGTGAGCGCTCCCGAGATTGTAAGTTCCTGATCCTCGCCCACCTCGATGTGTCGCTCAAGTTGATCGCCGGCTGGGGAAGGAAACCCCTCCTCTTCGGACGCAGAGACAAGCTGAAGCCGAAGTCTAGTGCACTTCTCCAAGGAGATTGGGGTGGGGGTGGACATATTCAGTAGTTTAGCTCCTATAGAGTACCCCTAGACAATGAGGGCAGACGGTCATTTGATACTCTTTTTCTAATGAGGAAGTACCCTCATCAAAACAAAAGGCATTTAGTGGTCTTTCGATTGCGCCATCAAAGGGGCAGAAAGGTTGGTTGTCTGATTCGGGCCATGAAAAAAGGCCTTCCAATCGAAAACTATAGTCTCCACAACCCGATATAAGCATCTTCAATAAGTTGTCACAATTTTCGTTGAATGGCCTCTTAAGCCTGCCCCCGAAGTCCCAGAGTTTCTGTGAAGGTTCCTTCCCCGCCTCTTTTAGTATCTGCCCATTACATCCCAGAGTGATCATGGAGATTGTATTATTAGAAAGTGCTGATCTGAAGTCGAAATAAGTTTTGATTAGCTTACCGATAAGATCCTGCCTGCTATGCACTAAATGATGACTAGGCGATTTGAGAGAAGCAGCAAAATCATTGGCAGATCGGTTTGTATAGAAAACGGTTCCTCGTTCACCTTGAGTAATTATTTCATGATATCGATAGGCGTGCGATTCCAACCACCGCACAAGTGCAGGTACATCCGATGTTGTCATCATTGATTTGGAATCCCGAAATGTTCGGTTTTTCATAACGTCTTCTGGTGGAGCAGAAATGAAATAATTAAAGACTTTTGGATTGCCGCTTACTCCTGGAAATATGATCGAAGACATTTGGGTATTATGACATCTGAGTGAACTGCCCAGCGAGTCCATCGATAGTCATGTTCTCAGCGATCGCATCATGGGGGATGAGGAGATACTTCCAGGGTTTGCTGCCGTTGGCTTTGTTGTGGGTTGAGGCATGTTCGCACCAGCGAATGGCCGCTTCCTTCTTGGCGACCACCTGAGGATCTTCCATGTCCTTTTTTGCCTTGGGTTCGAGCATGTAGATCGCCGCCTTGGACTCAGCGACGAAGTCGGGCTGATACTCGTGCTGGTCGTGGCCCCACTTGTAGAAGATCTGGAACTGTCCCCTACCCGGCTTGAACCATTTCTCCGATTCCCGATCAAGGATGATCGAGAGGACACGCTCCGTGTCGGATTGGAACTTCTGAGCGGGATAGAGGCACTTCTTGAAGCCTCCAAAGACCAGCTGTGCGATCTTGGTCACATCGGCTGGCCTCCTTCTGAAATCGAGGATTCCTTCGGCGGCTGGAACGGTGAAGGCTAGTTGCTTCAGCTCCGTGAAGCCCTTGCTGATCCTGACCTCGTAATCCGAGGCTTTCTCCCAGTAGTGATCGAGCATCTGGGCGTGGATCGAGTCTGCCAACTGCTGCTGGTGATACTGGAGAACATTGGTTACATCCTCCTCGTCCTTAAGATAGCTCTTGAGATGCGCCACCATCTGACCTGCCAGATCATAGAGGAGATCGGCATGGTGATCGTAGGAGATGTCGTCGAAGTCGATCAGTGCACGCACGAGGTAATCCTCGAGGCGCAGCTCTCTCTGTCCTGTGCCTACGGATGAAAGGGTCTCCTGCTTGTGAGTGCGGAGGTGCTGAATGAGGACATCTCGCTCGATCGGCTGGAAATGAATCGACTTGGTATCGAGCGTGAAAGCATTGAACCCACTACTCACCTCTCCCTTGGGAACGACGAGGATTCGGGGAATGTCGATGGTCTGCTGAACGACCAGCTTGGTTGTAGCCGCCACAACGGCCGCAACATCAACAGCCTGCGTCACTCCCTCCAGCTCTCCCTGAATTGGAGTCAGTGCTTCCTGCACCCGTGCGGAGATCACCTCCTGAACCTCAGGGGCAAAGAGCCCCTGCGAGTTGGGAAGCTGCTCGAACTGCCGGATGACATTCAGTGTCACTTGGGCGGCTCGTTGTTCTTCCGGTGAAGTGAACTGCGAGACCGTATGCGTTTCCGTCACCCCCGGCATCGTTGTCTCGCTAGTCGTTACCGAGACTCCTCCGAGTTGACCGAGGATCGACGGCTGGACCACCACGGTCGCGAGACGCTGATGCTCCTTGGCAGGTTCGATAAACACCTGCTTCCTAATAATGGAATCTCCACGGTTCGCCTCATTGACGATCTCTTGGAACTTATCGTGAGACACAATAGTCAATCGATCCACTGCCTCTATGCCGGTACGCTTCCCATACGGAAGTCGAAGACCACGTCCAATCGACTGCTCGATCAGGGTCCGGGCATTGGCCGCTCGGAGCGGGATGATGGTGTAGAGATTCGTCACATCCCAGCCCTCCTTGAGCATATTCACATGGATAACGATCTCAGTAGGCTCCTCGGGATCTTCCACCTTGAGGAGGCGTGCAATCATCTCTTCTTCCTCGGCACCCGTCTTGCTCGAGTCCACTTGGATAACCTTCTCCTTATAGCGCCCCTCGAAGAACTTCTCCGATTGGATCAGCTTTAGAAGCTCCCCTGCATGAGTCGTGTCTTTGGCGATCACGAGGACGAAGGGCTTCACAATCCGCTGCCCCGTCTCACGGGCATAGGTCTCCAAGCGTACCTTCACGTCCTCATGAAGACGGATGCCATCTTCGAGCTTGATTAGCTCCAGCTGGGCATCGTTGAACTGGCTCGCGTGGAAGTTCTTCTGCGTGGCCACCGCAGGCTCCTTCACGAAGCCATCCTCCATCGCCTTCGCAAGGGGGTAGTCGTAGATGACATTCTTGAAGGGGTCCACCGACTTAGTTCCCTCCACAAAGGGCGTCGCCGTCAGCTCCAGCCCGAGGATCGGCTTCAGTTCATTGATGGCCTTCACCCCGGCGCTGGCCCGATATCGATGCGACTCATCCATCAGGAGGACCAGATCAGGCAGTCCGGCCAGATACTCGAAGTAGCTCTCCCCGATGTATTCCGAGAGACGCTTGATGCGGGGAGACTTTCCACCGCGCACCTCGGAGTTGATCTTCGAGATGTTAAAGATGTTCACCTTGCAGCGGAGCACCTGGTCAAAGAGCGTCCCCGCCTTCGCCTCGTAGTTGTCACCCGTGATGATGTCGGGGGCATCAACGGCAAACTCCGAGATCCCTTTGAAGACATACTTCGGAGTATTCGGCGTGAAGTCAGCGATCAGCTTGTTGTAGATCGTCAGATTTGGAGCCAGGACGAAGAAGTTATTCACCCCATGTGCCAGATGCAGGTAGGTGATGAAGGCCCCCATCAGGCGCGTCTTGCCGACACCCGTGGCGAGCGCGAAGCAGAGTGAGGGGAACTCCCTCTCGAAGTCCGTTACCGTGGGATACTCACTCCGGATGATCTCCAGAGCAGCGGCAAGATCGGCAGCTTTGCTCGGAGGAACGATCTCCGTGATCCGATCCAGAATCTCGAGCGAGTGTCGCTGAGGAGGACGGAGGCTCAGGCGACCGGCGATAGCGTTGACGTGACGATTCATGATTTCCAGAGAGGATGTTCCCGCCAGTTGGCAGGTAGGCCTATGGGTTCGAGTGGCTGATCAGGGAATTCATCAAAGAGATGAAAAACCCTCTTCTGCCAGTGATTAGAGGGAAAGATTCGATGCATCAGCTGATGACAGATCGTCAGGATGATTCCCGTGCGGTCATTCCTCAGACGGGGCTCATGCCATGAGGGAAACTTGCGTTGAGTTGGCAGCAACACGGGATTCCCGAGCTCCCAGTTCCAGAGCCGTGAGTGATGAGCACACCTGTTCCTGATGGTATTCAGGGTCAGGAGCCACGACTTGACCACCGCATCTGGGAATCCCAGATCACCAGCGATTCGCTTCTTGATGTCATCATTGACCCCTCTGAAGAATGTAAAGGTCGATCCGAAGTCGATCAGCTCCACCAGAGTCCAGACCGGAAGTCTCGTGTGCTCATCCCCATACTTCGCAAAGAAGTGAACCACATACTCCTCCTTACTCTGATGACTCCGCTGCACCTGCTGCTCCAGCTTGGATTGCCAGAGCACGAACTTGTCACGGCTCAGGTTTGGAAGGTGCGCCGGATCATTGTAGGCGAATGGCCCGTATTCATGCGCGAAGTGATAGGCCAGCTGCGTACGGACATAGACCTCGATCGCTTCGATGGCATCCAGCAGGAGAGTCCTCAAGCGCTGGTCAAAGCTGTAGAGCTTCCAGATCTGATCGAGTGTGGTGCCCGGCAGATAGTTGTCACTTTCGGGCTGCCGATAGGGATAGAGATAGCCGCTCAGCCGGAAATAGCTCGTTGCCCGCAGACGACGGATCAATTGATCCCGGTCTGCCGAGAGCCCGCGATCCAGTAGCAGATCCGCCTGCTGCTCAAAGGAGAGGGCCTTCTTCTCGTATTTCACGAGACACCTCCTCTCTCACCCGGCTGCAACAAGGCATCAGGGCAAAAAAACACCCGCCGAAGTACGCATTCTTGAAGAGGCGCGGCGGGTTTACTGCTGAGGAACCTACCACTCAGATCCACAAAGTCAATTCCCCATCCAGGGATTCGAACCCTCGGGTCAGATCCCATGTTTAGCATGAAGGATGGTGGCTCCATAGAAAATTACAGCAGATCGATCTGGCCCGGTTCGGGAGCTGGCTTAGGGGCGGCGGGGAGGTTCTCGACCTTCAGGCTGTAGTCGTCATGGCCCCATTCGCAGCGGGTGAGGACGGCTTTGGGGATCTTCTTCACCGTGAGATTCGGATAGCCCTCCTTGCGCCCTCGGAAGGAGGTGCAGACCACGAGAAGCGTGCGCTCGGAGCCGACCTCATCGGAGAGCTGCTGGAGCTGATCGTGATTCAGCGAGGCAGTGGTGACATAGAGAAAGTCCTGCTCGGTCGAGCGGCCATGCTGCCAATAGATCGTATCGCTCGGGGCATAGGTGAAGCCCTCCAGCTTGCAGATCGCCTCGGCTAGCATCGGGGCATTGAACTCCGACGAAATGACCCAGTTCCCCCACTTGTCTTGGCTCAGGAGCGAGGGCGCGAGTCTGTAATAGCGGAAGCCACCGCCACCCTTCCACCCGACCGCCTCCGTGATCCCGCCGGGATCAGCTCCATCGATGACTTTCTTGAGACGTGGCAGGCAATGCGTATGGCAATGCTCTCCCAGTTCGATGCCAATCCAGCGGCGGCCCATCTTATGAGCAACGGCTGCCGTCGTTCCGGAACCAAGGAAGGAATCGAGGACGAGATCGCCGGGGTTTGAAGCGATTTCGATAATACGCTTCATTAGTTTTTCAGGTTTAGGAGTTCCAAACACCTCCTCGTTACCTGTTAGAAGCGCTAAAGCTTCCTTTTTGGCCTCTTGAGTGTTCCCAGCATCAGTATGCGCCCAGATTGTATTAGGTACGATTCCCCCTTGGACTTCAGAAAGAAATACCTTCCGCCGCGGAACTCCATCACCTTCTTTTCCCCACCAAATTCTTTTGTCGTCGCACAGCTCTTTGAACTTTGCAGGCGACACAGTCCAATAACGCCCTTTAGGTGGACCCTCAATAACTCTGCCGGAGGGTGTAGTCACGCTCCACAGACCCAAGCTATAAGGATTACGGGCGGACAAAGCTACTGAGTTCCAAACTCCGCGAGGATCGTTGTCGGGATTCTTATAGTCTGAAATATGCTCCTCGGTTCGAGGTAACAAATTGCGCTTCCAGAGTTCCTTCTGCTTGCCATAGACAAGAATATGGTCGTGGTTTGCAGAAAAAAACTGCGATGAGTTTTTTGAGGCAAAAACTTTTTCCCATATTAAGTGAGCAATAAAATTACCTCTTCCAAAGACCTCATCACAAAGAACCTTGAGATAATGAGCTTCATTATCATCAATAGTAATCCAGAGAGAACCATCAATAGACATCAAGCGCTTTAGAATCTCCAAACGTTCGCGAATCAGAGAAAGCCACAGAGAGTGCTCGATCCCATCGTCGTAGTGCTCGAAGGCACTGCCTGTATTGTAGGGAGGATCGATGAAGATGCACTTTACCTTCCCTGCGTAGTCCTGCTCAAGAGCCTTCAGGGCCAGAAGGTTGTCCCCCTGTATGAGCAGATTGTCGTAGATGTCGGCGTCCGTGACCCGCTGGGCGGCATGATACGAACGCTCCGGCTCCTCCAGCAAAATCCGAGGCTCCAGCTTCGCCCGGTTCTCCTTCCCAATCCACGTCAACTCAAGTTTCTGTTTTTTGCTCATTGAATTACGACGGCTTCCGTAGCGGATAGAGGCGGCGGGTCTCACCAGAAGTCGCCCAGTATTCTCCTGAATTCGAATTTTTGGGCCAACCGGCATCCATATCTGTGAGTATCTCCATCAAGGCGTGAACCTGCTGCCCGAATTGAAGTGCGTCGGAGTCGAGAAGCTCAAACGAGATCGCCTTAAAATGGCAACCGAAGACATTGCGAGCCTCCGCTATGCGCGTGAGTTCATCGAAGATGGGAGTCAGGCTTTCGCATTTGTATGTAGGAGCGCCATTCGCATCGGTCCCGGTGAGGATTTCCACACGCATCGACTGCCGGAGCTTGCCCTTTACCGCAGGGAGGAGATCGCCGATGGTGTAGCGGTCTTCCGGCTTTCGAGGAACCGCACACTCGTAAAGCAATGTGAGGAAGTTCAGCGCGGCCTCGAGTATAAAACCCGCTTTTGAACAGACCGATTGCGGATCAGGAGGTTGTTCGGCAAGCAAAAGTTTGAGACGTTCAACGTCGGGGAGCGTTCGAATAAGGGTTAGCCCGCTCTGATTCGTCCACCGCGCCAATTCAACAAACTGGCATTGCCCGTTCTTCAGCCACCCCCAGCGCAATTTATGTTTCCACGGCCCGTAATGAGTGGTGATGACGCAATGCCTGAACTTGAGAGCTTCGGCGTAGAGCATCTCGATCAGTCGATCAACATGCGGTTCATCCACGCTGGCGAGCACGTCATCGAGAACGAGGATGGTATTTTCTGGGCTATCCAACGCGGCAAGGGCAAGAAACACACAAAGCCCGAGCGTGTCCAGGTGTGACTCGCTGAAATAGGCTTGTGGGGGAGCGCCTGCCTCACCACAGAAATCGGCTCCAATTTGCAAAGACGCGCGTTTTGCGGGATCGAGTTGGAGGCTGATCTTATTCAGCCCTTCGCCAGGGTGAACAAGTTCGTAAATGCGCCCCACCTCGCCAGCAATTTTTGCAAGGATAGCACCGGAAAAATTACGGCGTTCCTCTTCTACAATTTCCAGAACCCGGTTCAGCTTAGGAAGCAGGGCGTCTAGTTCTTTTTGGGCTAAGACGTTTTCAGCATAAGTTGTCAGGGCTCGATTCAGCGTGGTGAGAAATTGCTTTTTGTCCTGCCGGAGGGTCTCGGCCATTTTCCATTCTGCCGGTAGATGAGCAGTCTCCGAGAGCCATGCCTCCAGTATTCCCAAGTCCTGTGGAAGTGCTGGAATCGTGATGTCAGCAGGCCAGGCGAAACCAGTCAAAACTGTTTCAAACTCCTGCAGATGCTTTTCCGCATTTTCATGCAACATCTCCACCTGCTGATTGGCTCGAATCAAAGCGGACTCAGCCATTTTGACTTGTGCCTGAACATCTTGAACGCCGGAGAAGGAGGCCAACCGTTGGGTGATACGGTCACTCAATCCCTGCACTTTCTCGTCGCTTTCACAGAGCGGGCAGGATGTTGGAGAAGGATGCTTGTGCAGGTAAGTTCGGGCGGCCTGCAAGACAGAAACAAGCTCTCCAGCATCCGACGCAATCGTCTGCACTGATTCCTGTGCTTTCTGCTGCGCTGCGACCAATTCATTTTTAGCGGACTGGACGCCATCGTTCGCAGATTTCAGGCGTAGTGGATAATCTACAAGGCGGGAGTATGCCGCTTGCAACGCGGTCAAGGCTGCGACATCAGCATCTGTGGCGCCTGGATCGTGCTTGGCTTCAACATTGGCCCAAGCCAGCGAGTCGGTGCCGGGTTTGCCGGCTGATTCCCAAAACTGCTGAAGGCTTTCTTCGTTTGCTTGCACAACCGCAATGGCTTCTCCTCGCCTGCTGTTAAGCTGTTTGATCAATTCACGAAGCGTTGCTTCGGATGCTTCGACACCTGATACATCGATGAAGCGGCTGACTTCCGCGTAACGATCCCCAGGCTGCGCTGCAACGAGTCTGAGAATCTGGCTGCGGCGGAGAATTTCAACTCGCGGGCGACCATCTGAAGGATTGGCGACTACCTCGCCATTTACAATGCTCGCACGGCAGAGCGCGTTATCCATCGTCTCCAATGTCACCGAGACGTCCGTCGGCTTTTTACCGACCGAATGCCAGTATCTGTTTGTCTTACCGAGTCCCCGGTTATCAAGTGAGCCCACTCGACCTTTTCCGACAAACTCGAACGCATCGCAGATAGTGGATTTCCCGGTGCCATTTTCACCGTAAACAACAGTCAGCTTTTTATTCTTCTCGAACGGAAGGACGAATGGAACCACCGATCCTCGTAAATGCTCTATGGCAAGCTTCTTTAGACCGTGAACACTCATGGCTTAGCCTCCTTCCTTACGCCGAGTTCGATTGGAAGCCGCCAGTCCTCGCCCCGAAGCTTTCCTTCCGCAAGTTTAGGCTGAATTGCATTTGCTGCTTCGGCGGTTATCAACCCCTCGCGGATGAGTCGTTCTATGATCTTTTCAGAGAGTTCTTGTGAGGGCGTTTTCATAGGCTTTTTTTGACGATGAAAGGGTTGCTGCTCATGAAGAGTAAGCTATTCGTTAGGGACAGCAGGTTTTACTTCAGCCCCTTCCACACGATTTCCACCTTGTGCTTCAGAGTGTTAAAACTTGAGGCAGGGACTTTCTTTTCCACATGCTGTAATCTGCCGAGGACGATACTCGGCGCGATGCCCAGCTTCTGAGCGAAACTTATAATGGGAGTCGGGCTAGGCTTGGCGGGCAGGGATGAGAGGAACCCTTCCCAGTCTTTCCGAGGAATCAAGAAGTCACTCGCCCACAGGTCAGCTTCCTGCTCCTTGGGACTCTTCACGCCACGGTATTCCAGAAAGACATCCCGTTTCCCGTGAAGAAGGATATGGGCAGCTTCATGGAAGAAAGTGAACCAGAGGGAGTCGTCCGTCTTATACCGCAAGCTGAGCTGGATGATCGCCTTTTCAGGGGTCAGCCAGCGGGTAAAGCCAGAGACATGGGTCTTAGGTAGTTCAGGCACGAGTACTACAACCACTCCCACCTCGGCGCAAAGGCGGCGAACTTCGGGCCATGCTTCCGCAGGATTTTGAGAAGTGAGGGATCGGATTTTTTGGAGGTTGGCTATAAATCTATCCCGGTCGTAGGCCTGGCAGTTGATTCTCTGCGCCATGATCTCTCCCGCACGCAGCCATGCGCTGAGGTCTCCAAGATCGCTTTTGAGATGATTGGATTCTCTGGCTGCCCCGCAGAGTCCGCCATAAGTGCTCTCCCATTGCGTCGGGCTGGCCACCCCAAAGTATCGGAGGAGCTGGCCCACACGGGCGGCCTGGTCTTCAAGTTTCTCCACAAGGCCCAGAGCAACCATCTGGGTGTAGGAGAATCGCTTGATCCAGCCCACCTCCTCTTGCTGACGCTCTTCATCCTCCACGCGGGCGAGATGGGCGCGGTAGTTCGACTCGGCACTGTTCCAGAAGGAGGCGGGCACTCCGGTGACTTTTTCTAACTCAAGCGCCGTTTCAGGGGTGATTTTGGTTATTCCCTTGATGATTTCATTGATCGTCTTGTCAGGGCGTCCCATGCGTGCAGCCAGTTCCTTCTGAGTGAGGCCCAGCGCCTCAATCGTTTCGAGCAGTGTCTCTCCCGGAGGAAAAACATAATCAGGCTTGAAGGCGTGCTTGGTGCTCATGGTCGGTGGGTATCGGTAATTTCAGTGATGGTGACCTTGGTGATGCGCTGCCAATCGAGCCCCCCATCGGTCTTGCGGGGAATCTCCTGATGATTCGGCACCATCAGGAGTCGGTAAGGGTGCTTCACATCCACAGAGATCTGTTCGTCCCGATTGGCTTTGAGTTCATGGACTCTTGTTTGGGGGAGTTTGGAAAACTCTGCCAGATTCGCTGAATCCGCGACCTGCTGGAGTCTCAGGAGGATGCGCTTTCCGTTATCGGGACCGTAGGTGCGAAGGGTCTCTTTTTGAGAACTCAGCAACTTGGAGAGCTTTTTGTTGATGAAGGAGACTTCCATCAGATGAAGGGTGTGTAAAGATTTTATTAACCCAAAGGGTTAAGATAATTTCCATCTCAGGGTGAACAGAGGGGTGGAGTGAGTCTTCTGCGCCAGCTTCCCCTCTAGGGTCTCGATGAGCTGATCCCGCTGTCGGTCGATCTGATCCTGGGCCTCAAAGAGGGAGCGGCGTTTCTCATTCCGCTGGGACTCAAGGGATCGGACTTTCTTTTGTCCGGCGAGCTTGTCCTCCAAGGAGAGGGCCACGGTGGAGGCGCGGCGAGCTTCCTTGATGAGGCGGTCCATCTCCTTGATCTCGCGCTCGAGTCCGACCTTCAGATCATCGGACCATCCCTCGAGCTTCTCGGCCTCTGCCTCAAAGAAGAGGGCATTCCGTTCGGAGATACTCTGCTGGACGCTCTTCTGGAGGGACTCGATGACGCCTTCAAGGGATGCCGGCGGCTGGGCACTCACTCCTCCACGGACCTCGCCCGGGAGGGAGAGGAGTCGTGCCGCTACCTCCGGATCGAGGGGCTCGCCCTGATCGGTCTGAGCGGCAAGGAGGAGGTGATCCTCCCCCTGATCGAGAGCATCCACTGAAAGAAGAGAAACCGTCATCCATCCCGACCTACCAAGGTAGGGCTCGAGGCTACTGATCTTCCCCTCATGGTCGGAGTAGCTGAAGTGGAGCTCCTGCGTGGGCAGATCGCGTTGCTTGGCTCGGCAAATAATCGCCTCGGCCAGTGGATGCCCAAGGCGGTAGAGATGCGCCTCTCCCGAGCGGCGGGGTAGCTCGTAGAGCCCCAGTGGTATTTGGGCCGTATCTCCTGGAAAGGGAGAACTCCTCAACCGGAAGGAGGCGTCGTCGACGAACTCGGCATGACCACGCAGCTCATGTCGTGTGAGCTGGGTCAGTAGGCGCTCGTAGCGGCTGAGGCAAGACTTTGAGGCCTCGTCCTGAACGCGGAGCTTTTCTCGGACCTCGTCGTCGAAGTTCTCAAGGAGCTTACGGCGAGTTGTCTTCATCGACTCGGTGATCTCCAGCTCTAGCTCCATCTGGAGCTGGTCGAACTCACTCTTGATCTCCTCCTGCTTCCGGCAGCGCTGGTAGATATCGTGGATGCGCTTCTCGAAATCGACGCCGCTCTCGATCGCCCCGAGCACCTCGTCGCTGGCACCGAAGACTCCCTCGAAGAGCTGGAACTTCTTATCAAGGAGCTCATAGACGCGCTGGTCGGCGGCGTTCTTGCTATTGAGGAAGTTCACGACGACGACATCGTGTTTCTGTCCGTAGCGATGACAGCGGCCGATGCGCTGCTCGATCCGCTGCGGGTTCCAGGGGAGATCGTAGTTCACCACGAGGGAGCAGAACTGGAGGTTGATTCCCTCCGCCCCCGCCTCGGTCGCAATCATGATGCGTCCCTCTTCCCGGAAGTAATCGACCAGCGCTGAACGCATGTCGGCACTCCTCGATCCGGTGATCCGATCGGATCCGTCATGGCGCTCAAGCCATGCTGCGTAGATCTCCTTGGATCGGTCGTCGGTATTGGTGCCGTTGAAGAGGACGATACCCTCGGAGTAGCGGCTATCGGCAAGAAGCCTAAGGAGGTAGCTCTGCGTGCGGCGGGACTCGGTAAAGATGATGACCTTCTCGGCGGCTCCTAGATCGCGAGCCTTCGCAAAGGCTACATCCAAGGCGCGAAGGAGGGCTTTTCCCTTGGCATTGTGACTGATCGAGGTGGCCAGTCGGGCAAACTCTTTGAGGTCGGCTATCTCGGCCTCAAGGGCAGTGCGGTCTTCCTCAGAAAGAGGGGCATCGGATTCGTCTTCCTCCCACTCCTCGGCTGTCTCATCGAGGGCTTCGTAGTCCTCGGCTAGTTCTTCCTCCAAGGGCTCAGTCGAGGGCTGTTGTCTGGCGAGCTTCGCCTCCAACCGTGCCGAAATCGAGTGAAGGGCTCCCGCAATGGCAAAGGTGGAGGAGGCGAGAAGCTTCCTCAGCACAAGAGTCATCAGGGAACGCTGACTGGCGGGAAGAGCCTGAAGGTTCGGACGGCGTAGATACTCAGAGACGGCGTTGTAGAGTCGGTCCTCGGACTCATCGGGGGTGAAGTGCTCGAGGATCGGATGGCGCGCCGTGTAGGGAATATACGCTGTGACCTGCTTGCGAAGTGTGCGATGGCAGATGGGGCGAAGGCGCGCCTTCAAGGTCTCAAAGACCTGCTCCTGGCTCAGGTTGGTGAATTGCTCCTTGAAGCTCTTCAGATCGCCGAAGGCATGATCGTCGATGATGCTGACCAACCCAAAGAGCTCGAGGAGCGAGTTCTGCAATGGGGTGGCAGTGAGGAGGAGCTTGCTCCGGTCCTTGAGGGCCTGCTTTAGGGTGTTCGAGATGACATTGGTCGGCTTGTAGACATTCCGGAGGCGATGAGCCTCGTCCAAGACGACGAGATCCCAAGCGGTATTGGCCACTTCAGCCGCCTTGTTCCGTGCAAACTGGTAGGAACATATGACGATCTCATCCACCTCGAAGGGACGGAAGCGCCCCTCCCGGATGGCGGCGTTGTAGGATTTTGACTCCAAGAGCCGGCAAGGCAGGAAGAACTTCTCCCCGAGTTCCTGATACCACTGCTTCCGAAGATTCGAGGGAACAATGACGAGAATGCGCCTCTTTCGCTCTGCCCATTTCTGAGAGAGAACGAGGCCTGCTTCGATGGTTTTCCCAAGACCGACCTCATCGGCAAGGAGAGCTCCTTTCGAGAGTGGGGATCGAAACGCAAAGAGAGCAGCGTCGACTTGGTGGGGATTCAAATCCACTTGGGCACTTGCAACCGCTCCAGCCAACTTTTCCACGCTATCTGAGGGGCAACGCCTCGTCAGCTCATGGGCAAAAAACTTGGAGTGGTAGTCGGTGAGGCTCACAAGCTGGAGGGATCCATTTTTCTTAACGGAATGCCCTACAAGTGACGAGTTGATTCGGGCTCATATCTGCAAGACTCGGAAGATCGGATGGAGAGCAAGGCGTGAGAACGAAGCTGTAGTGAACTACTGCGAGTAAAAAACAACACAGCTATCCGCCGATATCCCGAGTCTTTTCTCATAGTGGGAGTTCCCCCTGTCCTTGAATCCCTCCGCTCTTCTTGCGGTGGGGCTTTTTTGCGGGCGGGTTCGAGGACTCCTGTCGTGGGTCGCTGGAGGAGGATAGAGAGCCGGCATCTGAAGCTGCAGTCGCGGGCTGCGCTGATGACGTTTCGGATGAGGAGGCAGGTTTGGCTGTATCCTTGGGCTTGGGTGCGGGCTTGGGAGTCTCCTCGACCCTCTCGGCGTTGTAGTCGAGCTCGGCATGGAAAACGGCATCCTCGGGTGTGTAGCCGGCATGGATGTGCTGCATGAAGGCGGGAAAGTACCGATCCGTCGTGAAGTAGGCTGTCATGAAGTGCTTCTCGATCATTTCGGAGGTCAGTCCCAACTCGCCGATCACGTGGGTGAGGTGGAAGCGGACCTCCCCGTCTTCCATATCCATCTCGAACTTGCCGAGGGGCATGTTGTAGTTGGCCCGGGTGATGAGCTCGGCCGTGGAGGGGCGGAGTTTCTCCTCGCGGACGCTGAAGGGGTAGAGGGCACAGACCTGGAGGTAGTCGTCGTCGTGGGTGATCCGGGCGGAGAATCGGTAGTTGGCGTTCTTGCCGCTCATGGAGAGGGTCACCCGCTTCTCCTCGGGGTACGGGGTATGGTTGAAGTTCTTTGACTCGATGTAGTCGATGAGGGCTTGGAAGGTGGGGGTTGAGGGCGGGGTTTCAGACATGGGGAGGATAGGAGCTAGGAGTTGGAAGCTAGGAGTTGGGGGGGAAAAGGATGAATTATGAAGGATGAAGGATGAAACTTGCCGTAACGGATGCGCAGCAACGGCCGGGCAAGCCAACTTGAAACTTGATACCTGAAGTGGGAAGGCGGCTAGCAGAGTTGAGGGAAAGGAGTTGGAAGCTAGAAGTTGGAAGTTGAGGAGTTGTGAGGAGGAAT
>JBEAOJ010000159.1:0-12560 GCA_041164985.1 Verrucomicrobiota bacterium
TCCAGCCTCTGAGGGAAAATCCCCTTCAGGTCAAATCTCTTCTTGGCAACCACTCCATCGTCGCTTCAGTAAACAGCTCTTCTCAAATTTAAAAGTCTAGTTCTTATTAGTAAATGGTATAAGGGCGTTCAAACGGTAAAATACGTTCCCAAGTAGTGCTATGCCCCGGCGAGCTTCATGAACCGATTGGCGATGGCGAGGGCGGGATCGACCGGCACCTCGGCTCTCTGCACATCCTTGGGGATGCTGATGGTCGGGACGGAGCGGAGTTTCCTGCCTGCGAACTGTGGCAGCCAGGTTGCCTCAGCGGCGAGCATCTCGGAGACCATCTCGCGGATTTCATGAAGGGTCAGCACGGAGGCGGTCAGCGGGTCCATGGCCACGGCGTTCATCACCAACTCGGGATCGCCGGTGAAGCTGGCTTCCACCACTAGCCCCTGGACCTGAACATTGCTCATGTTGAGCGCGGCGCACTGGACGGGGAGGTTGCCTACCACCGTGGCATTCAGCCCTGTGCGGTCGGCATAGATTGGTACCTCCACACAGCAGCCCTGTGGCAGGTTGGTGATATAGCCGTCGTTGCGGATGTTGCCGTTGAAGCGGAAGGGGACCCCGGTTTCCATGGCCTCGATGATGTGGGAGCAATACTCCGCACTGCGGGGGCCGAGTTCGGTCGACTCGATCGAGAACGGATCGGTCTTGGCGAACTTCTCGGCCAGCATGGCGCAATATTTGTAATAGGCGCCGGACTCCCCGCCGAAGGCCGGCTCGTCGCAGTAGAGGTCGAGCGCCTTTTTGTTTTTGCGGAAATAGGGCAGATACTCCGAGAGATGCCCGGTGCTCTCGGTCATGAAGTAGCCGAAGTGCCTCATCACCTCGGCGCGGACCTTCTCGTTCACATAATAACCGGGTTTCTCGAAGTTCTCCTTGAGAAGCGGATAGAGATCGCGGCCCTTGTTTTCCAAGCGCAGAAACCAGCCCATGTGGTTGATGCCGGCGCAGAGGTAATCGATCTCCTCCTTGGGAACGCCGGTGTAGCTGGCGATGAGGTCCATCGTCGTCTGCACGCCGTGGCAGAGCCCCACAAACTGGAGCCCCTCGACGCGTCCCAGAGCCCAGCAGCACATCGCCATCGGGTTGGCGTAGTTTAAGAGAATGGCCTTCGGACAAAGCTCGCGCATGTCGTTGGCGATCTCCAGCAGCGCCGGGATATGGCGCAGCGCGCGGAACACCCCGCCCGGCCCCATCGTGTCACCAATGCACTGGTCCACTCCGTATTTGAGCGGAATCTCGTAGTCCTGACGGAACTCCTCGACACCGCCGGCCTGGATCATGACGACGACATAATCGGCGTCCTTCAGGGCCTCGCGCCGGTCGGTGGTGGCGACGACGCTGGCATTGACGCCATTGTCCTTGATCATACGGTTCACGAACGCCTCCATCTTGTCCAGACGGGTGTGGGTCTTCGCCATCAGGCGGTATTCGCTCCCCGCGAGCGCGGGGGTGGCGAGGAAATCCGACATCAGGGTTTTGCAGAAGACGAGGCTTCCAGCGCCGATCATTGCGATATTAGCCATATTCCGTATTTGTTGTTTGTTGTTGGAGAATTACCTCGATGACCGGCATCGTTTTCAACGAGTCCTCACCAGCCATCCTGTTGTTATTTCTTTCACGGCTGTGTCTTTCTGTTCCTTATTTCAAGACTCAGTCTGGATATAGAACACGGTGGGATCCCATTCGGCTCGGTCGTCTGAGTCATGGCCTCCTCTGCCGATGACAAAATCGATTCGATCCCCGGCCGCAACCGTCGCTTCCATATCGTGGCTCTTCTGCTGGCCCGGCTTCAGCAGTTGCCGTGGCCATAATGTCCTTCCATTGATCTGGATGGACGTCCAAACGCCATCGCTGCCTTTTCCAGTCGAGGCAACTGTGCCCTCAACGCGAATCCTGCCCGCGCGGGGTGCCACCCAACGACGAACGGCGTCCGATCCGCCAGGAATCATGTGAAAGTAACCGATTTCACAGCCGTCAGTGCCCTTCCAGATAGGATCGGCATAGGTGAGTGCACCGGATGCGCCTTCGCTACTTTGTAGATTCCACCACAGGTTCTTCCCATCGACACTCGAAAAACAATCCGAGGCGCTGTAACTTTCGGCAGCATACTCGAACAGCATGTGCCGCACGGCAACACCTGTTGAAAGCGGGTTCTTGTCGCCGCGCACGACGACTTTGAGAACATGCGGCATCTTGGCATCCAAGCCGGTCTTGATGAAACCAAACTGGTATCCCGTGGGGGCCTCGGAATAACAGTCAATTGTTCCTTGCAGTTTTCCATCCAGAAATACATCGGCTTTCCCGCAGTCTGGACCCTTGAATGGACGCCAATAGACATCCTTCCCCGTGAAGGAGAACTCGATGCTGCATCCGGCTTTGCTGGCAACCCTGGCCGTCCGCTGGTAATAAAGGTCGTTGGCCTCTTTCTCCCATCCTGCCGAATAGGTTGTTTCGGAACTCTCGCAATCCACTCGGCGGGTGCGCCGGCTTTCGATCGGGTCGTTGGATTCGAATTGCGGTTCGTAGGCATAGAGCGGTCTCGAATCCATGGTTTTGTTGATGACCCCCCATCCGCCTTCGGCGAAATAGCCCGCCATTGCCGGTGTCTCTCCCGGGCCAAGCTCAATTCGTGAAGCGAGTCCTCGCTGTTTTTGCCAATACCGATAAAGATAAAGTGTGCGACCACCAGTGAAAATGTCCTTTTTGTCCTCGTCGGTAACATGCCATGCAAAGGTTCCGTTTTTTCCATACGGGTCCCCATGACCCCACTCACCGCCCTTGAGGACGATCGATGGCGACCAATCCTGCTTGGCGAGATCGGTGCAAACGGCAAGGCTTCCACCATAGTTAAAACCAAGATACTTCTTCAGATAATCGTTGTAGGTCACGACATAGGCGTTGACGTATGACGCCTTGCCTCCCAGTCCCGGTTCGTCCCATGCACCATTGTAGAACTTATGCCACTTTCCGGGAGCCATCTTGTCGCTCATGGCGCAACGGGCAACCTGATGGCGAAACAGGACATCCCCCGAGCAGGGCAATTTCAGACCAGTTTTCGGCCAGAGATAATTCGTGGAATAGACATAAACATACCCCTCTCTCGCATCAACACATACGGAGAAATCGCCATTGCCGCCATTCCAGTAGAGCCCGGAATAGTCGCTCCCTTTTGGTCTTGGCTGGGTCGGATCATCCCGGGTGATGATCGGCCCTTCGTATTTCCACGACAGCCCCTTGTCGGTGCTCGTGGCAAAATGAATCTCTCTCAGGTTATTGTAGTCACGATTGCTATAATACCCACGTGTCTCGCAATGCATGAACGCATAAAGCTTCTTTTCCGCAGAGTTATACCACATCCCGCCCAGCATATATTTGCCCTTCCCTTGGAATTGCTGGTGGGTTGCGACTCCGTCGGGTTGCCGCACCGCGTTCTCGATGTTTGTCCCCTTGAACCTGAAAACCCGCTCGTGATACCCATTCTTGTAGATAACCCAGTATTCGCCATCGATCTCAACCGGACAAAAAGGAAAGTCCATGTCCACGGGATTCGACGGCCCCATGTAATCAGGCACCTGATCGAGTTTCTCCTCGGTCACCGTGATGGCGAACGGCAGGGGCGGATTCAGTTTCTCCATCGCAGTCATCGATACGGGGTTTGTTTTCATCGTTGTATTTTCTGCGGCCATGGTGGCGGTCCCACCCGTCAAAAACAACCATCCCGACATGACAAGCATCTTGAATATGCTGAATCTCATAATGATGCAGGGAAGTAGTCGGGTGGATGGTTTGTGAAACTGGGAGCTACTCGCTTCCTTCGTTGAAGAAGACGCAAAGCCCGTCTTTTCCGGGGGCGATGATGTCCAGGCGCCCCGTGCCACGCAGGTCGGCGAGGGCGAACTGGATGCCGCATCCCTTGCCGACTCCGGGAGGGCCATAAGTGACGACTTGCTTGGCAAAGCCTTCGCCGGTCCATTTGAAATAATAGATTCCGAGATCATCATACTCGCCGGGATCATGTCCGCAGTGCGCTAGATAACGCTTGCCAGTGATGAGTTCCGGTTTTCCGTCACCGTCGATATCAGCCCAATGGAGATCGTGATACTGACTATTGGACGGGTCGATAACATGCTTCGTCCAAGAACGCGCTCCATCGGCCCCCGTCGCCTTTTTCCACCAACTCAAGCCGTAGCTGTGGCTGTTGCCGACGATGAGTTCGCTGACCCCGTCGCCATCGATGTCCGCAACAAGCACCGGGATGCTGGCGTCACCCCCAAGATCAAATTCCTCGGTCAATGTCCATTCCCCGGAGAATGGGCCAGCGGCTGGGGCTTTCAGGATTCCCTTGGGCGTCACGAACTCGCCCCTGCCATCGCCGTCGATATCCCCGAAGCCCAGCCCATGGCCGAGACCTCCAGGGTAAATGACATGTCTCTGGAATTTCCCAGGCGCGACAAGCTTGTAGACGCAGAGCGGGTGTCCGGGCGTGTTCGGCACAATCTCCAACTGGCCATCGCCGTCGATATCCCAAGCCCGCGTGGTCTCGATGTTTCCGATATTCTCGGCAATCACCAACTCTTCCCACGCACTCATGCCCCAACCGAATTCGTGTTTGCCGGGGTTTTTGCGCCAGCGCAGCGCGTTGCCCCAAAAACCACCGGTAATGAAATCGAGGTGCCCGTCGCCATCGACATCCAGCGGGATCACGGAAAACTCGTCATAGTAGTCACGGTAGCGGGGCAACTTGTCGGCAATGACAAACTTCTCGCGAAACTGCGGCCCGCGATACCAAAAGCCACCTGTGACGATGTCGGGAATGCCATCCCCATCGACATCGAAGACGCCGACAGCCTCGAATGTTTCGGCCGCGATGAACTTGCGGAGGAATTTGACGGGCATGTCTCAGGCTTTCTTCAAAAGACGAATGTATTCGCGGGCGATCCGGATATCCTCGAGACCCTCGGGCGCAAGGCAGGGGGCGGGAGCTTCTCCGCGAACGGCCTTGATGAAATTGAGCGCCTGATTGCGCATGGCGTGGACCCAGGGCAAAGTCGGACGGATGGTTACGGGAACAACCCCATTACCGGGGTCCTTGAGGATCTCGACCTGGCCTGAGCGGTTGTAGGCCACCGGAGCCGGGAGCTCGAGTTTCACATAACCTTTTTCAAAGGCGACAAATGCCGACTCCTGCCAGTCGATGGTCGTGTTATAAGCAGCCATTTCGATCGTGCAGGGAATGCCGCTGGCGCTGTGGGCGACAAAGAGCACCTTCGCCGGATCAGCGTAGCTAACCGTATAGGATTCACCGAGCAGATGCCGCAGCAGGTTCACCTGGTGAATGTAGTAATTTACGAAGCCGTTGTATTCGCCCGCTGTGGATTCATCCATGTCCACTGGCGCGGGATCCCATGCGAGGCTGCCCATCGGCTCGCCCGAATTGATGAAGTCCGTGAATCCCGCCGCGATCCAATCCCCCGGAGGCATCGAGAGTCGGATGTATTGCATCTTACCAAACTCGCCGGATCGCTTCCATTCCTCGATCGTCTGCTTTGCATACTCGGTCGCCGGATCGCTTCGCTTGTGGTAGCCGAGCATGAGCCATGTCTTGCTCTCCTCCAGGGCGCGCACGATTTTCTCCCCGGCCTTGATGGAGCCGGCAATCGGTTTCTCGGTGAAGATCGGGATGCCCGCCTTGGCCAACTCCGGAACCAGCAAACCGTGCCGGGTGAAGGGTTGGGAGGCCACGATGGCGTCGAGCTTCTCGTTTGCGAGCAGTTGCTCGTGGTTTTCGTAAACGCGAGGAACGCCATACCGCGCTGCGACCTCGCGTGCGAGATTCGGACGAATTTCCGCAATCGCGACGACCTCGCACTCAGTGGAAAGACTGGCGCTGGCGTAATTGCGCAGGTGGGCGCATTGGCCCATAGAGCCGACGCCGACGAAACCGATTTTGATGGGTGTTTGAGACATAAATGAGGTGCCAAGAATGAATGGCCTCGCCGGATTTGTGAATGGCCAGGCTTGCTTTCTTTTGTCATTTATTGCCCGTGCAAAAATGCGAAGCGGAATTTTTTGGATGCGGTGAACTTCTCCCGAACCCATGCTGGCGCATGCGCCCCCACTCACACCCGCACCATGAACTGATCGTCATCAAAAGTGGCGCGATGCTCTTAAAAACAAGGCACGGTGAGTTTACCGCCCGATCGGGAGATATCCTTTTTTATCAGGCCGGCCTGATCCACGAGGAAATATCGCAGCCGGACGATCCCGTGAACTCCTATCATCTGGGATTCAGCACAAGGACAGAATTGCCCGTTCTACCGCTTCATATGCGGGATTCCGAGGGACGCATGCTCGAGCTTTTCCGTTGGATACACCGAGACCTTCGCGAACACCGACCCAAGGTAGATTGCCTGGCGCTTTTAGAGACGATCATTCGGGAGCTGCGCTGGCTGCTTGCCCGTCCGAAGGATGACTGGCTGGAACATGTCCGCGAACACCTGCAAAGCCGCTTCTCCGACCCCCTGTCGCTCGATGATGTTGCCCGCCATGCGGACATGAGCCGCTTCGCTTTCGTGAGGAAATTCAAGAGACTATGCGGGCGCACGCCGATGGAGGAATTGCGGCAAATCCGCCTTCACGAAGCCCGCGATCTGGTTCTCAGCAGCGACCTGCCCATGAAGATGATCGCCGCCAAGGTCGGCATCGGGGATGAATACCAACTCTCCAAACTTTTCCGCCGATGTTTCGGAATCAGCCCACGGGATATCCGAAGTCGCAAGTCCCTCAACCCTTGAAGTCCGTCTCAGCATCCTCCGGTAAAGACAGAGGCTTTGGATACCGTGAACGGCTAGTCTCCTAGTTGATGGCATCCGCCTCCCGGGGGACAGTGCCACCCCTTGCTTCGGGGCTACGACTACGTCGTAGTCTACACGCCGCTTCCAAGCAGCTTGGTTCCCAGCTCCCAGCTCCCAGCTCCCAGCTCCCAGCTACTAGCTTCCAGCTCCCAGCGCCTTGTGCCGGGCAAAAAGTTCCATCGTCCGGTCACGCTCAGTGGCGTGATCAAGCATCGGGGCGGGGTAACCGGGTGCGATTGGTCGACCGTCTGCCGGAGGCTCGAGCAGGGCGGCGTTCGGGACATTCTTGAGTTCCGGGATCCAACGGCGGATGTAGTGCCCTTCGGGGTCGTACCGCTTGGTCTGGCTCCAGGGGTTCTGGATCCGGAAGTAAGGAGCGGCATCGGCACCGGTGCCCGCGCTCCATTGCCAACCGCCGTTGTTGGAAGCGATCTCGCCATCAACCAGGGAGCGCATGAAGAAGGCTTCGCCGAGACGCCAATCGAGGTGCAGATCCTTGGTGAGGAACATCGCGGTGATCATCCTCGCACGGTTATGCATCCATCCCGTGGCCGCAAGCTGGCGCATCGCCGCATCGACGATCGGGAAGCCGGTCGTGCCGGAGCACCAGCGCTCGAAGGCATCAGGATGCCCCTTGAGTCCCGGCCACTCCATCCCTCGCCAGGTGGAATTGAACTCCTGTTCCAGCAGTTCGGGATAGTGCCAGAGTAGCTGCATGTAGAATTCCCGCCAGACGATCTCGGCGAGATACTTCATGACGCTCTTGCGCCCCTCGGGCGGAAGCCCCTCCTCCACTTTCTTGGCCGCGGCATAAATCTGGCGCGGCGAGATCAGGCCGAAGCGCAAATCCTGCGAGAGCTGCGAGGTTCCCGCGAGCGAAGGGATGTCGCGGGCATTGCCATAGCTGGCGATCGGACCGGCCACGAAGGCCTTCAGCCGTTCACGGGCCGCACGTTCTCCCGGTTCGGGAATTGCCGCCGCGGGACTCAGTCCCCAGTCGGAGAGTCGCGGCAGGGCTAACGAGGCGGGGTCGGAGGGTGTTGAGAGCTTCCTGATCGCGGGCCCCGGCGTCGGCTTCGGCAGTCCGAACCAGACCTTCGAATAGGGAGTGAAGACTCGAAACACCGTTCCCTGCCCGGTGAGCGCCTCATCGCGTTCATGGATGCAGGCATCCTTGTGGAGTGACACGGTGATGCCACGCTTTCCGGCGATGGTTTCCAGTCGCGCCTCGACGGATCGTCCGAAGGGATCGGGATCGCGGTTTGCGAAGATCGCGGTCGCCCCGGTCTCCCCGGCAAGTTTCTCCAATTCCGCCACAGCATCGCCACGACGGATGATCAGGCGGCCGCCGATGGCCTCCAGATTCTTGGCCAGCGAGGCCAATGAACCGCAGAGAAATTCCTGACGCGCGGGCCCGGTCCATTCGTGGGATCCCTTCCAGTCGCTCGCCACGTAGACCGGGATGACTTCACCGTCTGCTCCCGCGGCTGCGACGGCGGCTGAGAGCGCCGTGTTATCCGTGATCCTGAAATCCCTGCGAAACCAATGGATGACGCGCTTCATTGAGCTGAGGGGCGGATGGTGACGGGCCAACTAAGCCTCCTGACGGGAGGGACACCCTTCTCCCAGACGCGGGCGTAGCAGAAAGTAATGGTCAGCGTTCCCGACCGTTCCGCGCGGAATCTCCAGACCTCGGTTCCTCCGGCGCCGAGACGTCCCTTGGCGGATTTGGGAATCTCGCAGGTCGCCTCCCCTTGCTGAAGCAGAAGTCCCGGCTTGGAGGCGGCGACACTCCATGAGTAGCCCGTCGATGGGTTGGAAGGGAGGCGGAAGACCAAAAGATCCCCCCGATCCATCCACAGATCTTTTCCATTCTCCTTCTCCGTGAGATCGAGCTGAGCGGCCGTAGCCCAACTGGAAAGAAGAAGTCCAAGGATCAATCCAGCTAGGAGGCGCCTCATGAAGGGCACCGCATGGAAAATCCGGACGGAAGAATTGGAATCAGAACCCATGGGGATTGTTTTTAATCTGGAAAGCAGGAAGACAGGAAGGGGATTCGCCCGGAGCCACAATAGGGGCTTCTTCGCTGTTTTCAGTGGGTGAGGTTGGTAATAAGGGGAGACACCTGAAAAGCTATTTCACGAATTGCTTGGTTTGGGGATGAGTTGGGAAGCAAAAGGGTGCGAATTCGATAAGGAGAGCGAGGTGGTGAAGTTGGAGATAGGGGAGACCAAGCAACTATAGGATCGGGATCGAAGTCCGGAGATGGGGGCCAAAGTGCGTGGATCCGCCCAACGCCCTCATCCGATCTTCGGCCCCTTTGACGCCCACAAGTGGCACTGCATGTTCGGATTCCACCTCGGTCTCCACCTCAAGCAGGCAGAACGGGTGCTGGCCATGGTCGCCGGAGAGTGAGGCATTGGCTTGAGGGGATTCCCGTGGCATGATCAACCATGCCTCCGCGCCGACCTTTTCGAAAAAAGCCGGACAATGAGCCGGTTCCCGGCGGGCCCGATGACGCCCTCAGCGGGCAGGTGGAGCGCGTTACCTTCCATAACGAGGAGACCGGATTCTGCATTCTCAAGGTGAAGGTGCAGGGCCGGAAGGAACCGGTCGCCGTACTTGGCAACCTTCCCTCCGTGTCGCCGGGAGAGTGGGTGACCGCCCAGGGGAGCTGGGAGCGGGACCGGGATCACGGAATCCAACTCAAAGCCCACAGGCTCAAGACCCAGCCGCCGACTTCCCTCGAGGGGATCGAGAAGTATCTCGGAAGCGGGATGATCAAGGGAATCGGCCCCGTCTACGCGACGAAGTTGGTGAAGAAGTTCGGGGAGAAGGTCTTCGACATCATTGAGAACCAGTCGAAGCGCCTGCAGGAGGTCGAGGGCATCGGACGCGAGCGCAGGCAGAGGATCAAGGATGCCTGGGCCGAGCAGAAGGTGGTGCGCGACATCATGCTCTTTCTCCATGCCCATGGCCTCGGAACCAACCGCGCCGTTCGCATCTACAAGTCCTACGGTGCCGAGGCGATCGAACTCATCCGCGCCGATCCCTACCGGCTTGCGCGCGACATCCACGGCATCGGGTTCCACTCCGCCGACAGCGTGGCCGAGAAGCTGGGACTGGAGGCCGACTCCCTGCTCAGGGCACGCGCCGCCATCGAACATCTCCTGGATCAGGCCACGACGGAGGGGCATTGCGCCCTGCCCCGCCGCGATCTGCTGGAAGGGGCTTCCCGTCTCCTCGAAGTCGATGAATCGGTGGTGGCCGAAGCCTTCGAGCGCCATCTCAAGGATGAGCGGATCCTCTCCGAGAAGATCGCCGGAGAGGAACTGATCTTTCTTCCCAACCTCCGTGATGCCGAAGAGCGTATTGCCCGCCAACTTCTGAGACTCGCGAAAGCCAAGGAACCTGATCCTCCCATTGACACGGAGAAGGCGATCCCCTGGGTTGAGGAGAAGACCGGCCGCAAGCTCTCACCCAGCCAGCACGATGCCCTCAGGATAGCGTTGCGAAGCCGGGCCGTCGTCATCACGGGAGGTCCGGGTGTCGGGAAGACCACGCTGGTCCAGTCCCTCCTGAAAATCCTCACCGCCAAAAAGCTCAAGTGCCTTCTCGCGGCTCCCACGGGCCGCGCGGCCCAGCGCCTGGCCGAAGCGACAGGCCTGGAGGCCTCCACGTTGCACCGCCTGCTGGAGTTTCAGCCCGCACGGGGCGGCTTCCAGAGGAATGCCTCCAATCCCCTCGAGGGTGATGTCGTGGTGGTCGACGAGGTCTCGATGGTCGACGTGCCGCTCATGAGCCGGCTTCTCGACGCCCTTCCCGGGAAGGCACGCCTGATCCTCGTGGGCGATGCCGACCAACTCCCCAGCGTCGGGCCGGGGCTGGTCCTGGGCGACATCATCCGGAGCGGAATGATCCCCGTCGTCCATCTGCGCGAAATCTTCCGGCAGGCGGGCGACAGCAGGATCATCAGCGGAGCGCATGCCATCAACCGCGGGGAGATCCCCGACATCATCGAGGCGCCCAAGGATTCCGACTTCCTCTTTGTCGACCGCGAGGATGCCGAGGAGTGCGCAGCCACGCTCGTCTCACTGGTGCGCGACCGGTTACCCAAGCATCTGGGAGTCGACCCGGTCGATGGAATCCAGATCCTCAGCCCCATGCACCGGGGAAGCCTCGGCATCAAGGAACTGAATCTTCGCCTGCAGTCTGCGCTCAATCCACGCAGCGAATACCGCGACGAGTATCAGGCCTACGGGAACCTCTTCCGCACCGGCGACAAGGTGATCCAGACCTCGAACAACTACGACAAGGAGGTCTTCAACGGGGACATCGGTCGCATCCGCTCCATGGACAGGGAGGAGAAGCAGCTCGTGGTGCGCTTCGGCAAGCGTGATGTCGTCTACGAGTATGGCGAACTCGACGAACTCGAACTGGCCTACGCCATCACGATCCACAAGAGCCAGGGATCGGAGTTCCCCGTCGTCGTGATCCCGCTCGCCATGCAGCAGTATCTACTGCTGCAGCGCAACCTGCTCTACACGGGAGTCACCCGCGGCAAGCGGATGGTCGTGCTCGTGGGACAGAAGAAGGCGCTGGGAATGGCTGTCCGGAACGAATCCACCCGTCACCGGCACGGGGGGCTCCTCCATCGGTTGACCGATGGAGAGTTAAAAGGTGGAAAGCGGCGTGAAACATGAAAAGAGGTCTTGGGAGGACCGATTTGGACTTGTGAAGAAGGCCCAAACGGGGCGAGCCTTGCGGGAGCAAGCGAGTTCAAACCTGAAAGGCTGAGAGGGGATGAAATGGGGAGAAAAGTGAATCCATACTGCTCTAATCCAAGAATCAAGACGGCTCATTCAGAAAACTCGTCGTAGCAACACGTGCCGAAGACTCGAATCAAGGTTTCCATTTCAACCCTTCAACGTTTTTAGAGCGTTTTATATAAAGAAGTAGCATTGTATTTGGGAGCGCCATGGGTGATCAGCGAGGAGCAAGCAAGCGGCTTTAGTTTCACGCCACTTGCCGCCCGGCAAGCAGTGGCACCCTGTCGGGGCTACCTGCGGTGGTCTACCGCGCTCCTTTCCAGGAGCTTGGTTGATGGCATCCGCATACCGGCGTACGGTGCCACCTCTTCGAGCCTGCGGCATGAGCCGCAGTCTACCGCACACGTCCTCACGGGCTTGGTTTCCCTCGGTCTTTTGACTCGCTTGCACCATGCTCGGCTCGCCCATTCGGGTCCCGCCTTTGCGGGATCTATCCAGGCCTGTCCCAAGGCCCCGATGGCCTCGCCCTGAAGGGCTGTGCGTCGCACAGGCTTCATCGTGCCTCCCGGCACTCGATGTTACCTAACTCATCACCAAAATCTCTTCGCCAATTTCACCAGACTAGGGCCTAATCATGGAAATGGTATAACTCCCTGAGGCCTCGCCATCAGAGTGAACCATTCACACCTATTGATGCCGTTCTATTCCATAATCCGGGTTCAACGTTTTTCCATCAACGGCAATGAACATCCGAAAGTCGGAGGCATCCTTACGATTTCCTAACTTTTCCATTCTTCATTCTTCATTTTTCATTTTTCCTTTCCCTTTTTCCTCCCCTTACCCGGAGCAGGGCCTCGGCCATGACGACATCCTGGGGCCAGGT
>JBEAOJ010000160.1:0-6008 GCA_041164985.1 Verrucomicrobiota bacterium
CGATTTTTGCGGCGTTGCTCGCTCGGGCGAGACCGCTGCGGGTATCGCCCAGCACTCGCGCCTTCAAAAATCAGCAAATGTTCTTCAGCGGCCCTCATGGGATTTAATCAGCGCTTCCCTAGGATCGCTTCTCTTCGACTCTGCCTTAGCGCCCGTTGCGACCTTTGCGTGATCGGCATCTCTTAATCATTCCCCTGAAAACAGAGGGGAACCTTCGTGATCAACCCTGAGGTTTGATCAAGTTCTTGCCGCTGCCAGTTTCCTTGGGAAGCGTGATGGTTTGGACCTTCTGCTTGGGGATCCCCTTGTGAAGTATCTTGGTGTAGGGTCCCCAGACGCGCTGCGGGAAGTAGAGGTCACGCCTGTTCTCGATCGTGGTGCATCCTGCCGTGAAGAGCGGGATCAGCAGGATGGCGAGAAGATGGCGTGGGGAGAGCACCTGATTCATGGGTGCGGAGCATAATCCGAAGGGCTTCCGTGATGTCAAAGAAATTGCCCCGGCTTCGCTTCTTAGCGAGGATTTCCGGCGATGCTTCTGGCCTACTATGTCCATGACCTGAGCCCCTTTCTCGTGCAGTTCGGGGGATTCGGCCTGCGTTGGTACGGGCTTTCCTACCTGGCGGGGTTCCTTGTCGGGATCCTGCTTTACCGGAATCTGGCCCGGCGCGGTTATTCCGACCTGCGTCCCGATCAGGTCGCCGATTTCATCACCATGGGGGCTCTCTTCGGAGTCCTGCTCGGAGGGAGGCTCGGATACATGCTCTTTTACGATCCGGAGCGTTTTTTCCATGACCCGCTGGTTTTTTTTCGAGTCTGGGAAGGGGGGATGGCAAGTCACGGCGGCATCATCGGCCTTACGATTTTCACATTCTGGTATGCAAGGAAGCACCGGCTCTCCTTCCGGAATCTGGGTGACAATCTTGTCGTGGTGGCGCCTGTCGGACTCTTCTTCGGACGCTGTGCGAACTTCGTGAACGGAGAACTCTACGGACGGATCACCGATGTCTTCTGGGCCGTGCAGTTTCCCAAGGAGATCTTCCTCTACACCCCCGAGCATCTCGACCGCCTGCTCGCCAAGACCTCGACCATCGATCCCGCGTTCGCCTCTCCGGATGCCGTGATCGCGGGAGTCGCCGCCTCTCCGGCCCTGCGGGATCTGCTCGCCGTGGAAATCTCACCGCGTTATCCCTCGCAGTTGGTGGAGGCGGGGCTGGAGGGGGCCGTTCTCTTCTTTCTGCTCTGGACACTCAGGACGAGGGTGAGGCTTGCCGACGGGGTGCTCTGCGGCATCTTCTTCATCGTTTACGCGCTCCTGCGCATTTTGGGCGAGTGTTTCCGGGAGCCGGACGCTCCGCTGACCGGGGGGCTCACGCGTGGCCAGTTCCTCTCCCTCTTCATGATCGTGATCGGCCTGCTCTTCCTTCTCTCCGCCCGCCTCAATCCGCGCGTTCGTCCCATCAAGGCGGTGGACATGGTTCCATCGCAGGATCCGGGATAAAAAAACCATTGCAATCAGGGTGTGGGCTTTTAACATTTCCGTCACTATGGCCGATGTATCCAACAAGTATCCCGAGAATGTCGCAGGAGCCTACTACTGCGACGACCAGTGCATCGATTGCGATCTTTGCCGCGAAACCGCACCCGCCAACTTCAAGCGCAACGAGGATGGCGGTCACTCCTATGTCTACAAGCAGCCCGAGACTCCCGAGGAGGAGGCTCTCTGCAAGGAGGCCATGGAGGGCTGCCCCGTCGAGGCCATCGGCAACGACGCGGCCTAGTCCCCTTTCCCTGCCCAGGGCATGACACCGGCAGGCGGCCGTTTCCCCGCGAAATGGACCGCTGCCAGGCGTCTCCTGCAGGAGTGGCGCGGCTTTGACGAGAGCGCCCGTCCCGACCGCGCCTCGCCGGTCGGAGATATCCTAGGTAAGCTTCTTCCCCAGTTGGGGCTCGACACCCGGATCAAGGAGGCCGACATCACGGCCGCATGGAAGGGGATCGTCGGGGAGTTCATCGCCCAGCATTCCCAGCCCGAGCGACTGGTGGCAGGAACTCTCCACATCCGCGTCATCCAACCCAGCGTCCGCTACGAGCTCGACCGGACCTGGAAGCCCGAGATCATCCGCAAACTCCGGGAGCAATTCGGGGCAAAGGTCATCCGCGACATCAAGTTCGTCCTCTGATCATGGGAACCGAACGCATCATCGAGATACGGGGGCTGGAGCTGAAAGCCCGGGTCGGGGTGCCTGACGGGGAACGTGCCCATCCCCAGCGCCTTCTGTTCGACCTTCGCTTCGCGGCCACTGATCAGCCTCCTGATCTCGACGATGAGATCAGCCGCACCGTCGACTACCATGCGGTTGCCCTGCGGGTTGCGGCGATCGTGGAGGAGCGTCCGCGCAAACTGATCGAGACTCTGGCCGACGACATCGCTTCGCTTCTTCTTGGTGAGTACGACCTCCGTTGGATCGAGATCACCGTCCGTAAATTCATCCTCCCGAACGCGGAGTGGGTGGCGGTCACCATTCGACGACAAGCGGATTAAAACGCACGCTCTCAACTCTCGTTTTTCGACTGTCGACGCTCCCCTAAGTGTGAAGCGCTGATTAAATCGCATAGAGGCCGTTGCTGAAAGCCGTAGCGGATGCAAAGGAACGACCGGTTATCTCCGCAACCCGAAGAAAAGACGGCACGGCTTGCCGGGCGGCAATCGCCGTCAGTCAAACATCAGCACGATGTAGGCGGCGAAGAGGAGGAGATGAACGAATCCCTGCAGGATATTGGTCTGTCCCTGGCCGAAGGTGATGAAGCAGCTTCCGAGGGTTACGGCCAGCAGGGTCATGTAGGAAGGGGAGAGGCCGAGATGGATCGGTTTTCCCGAGAGGATGCCGATGGCCAGCGCAGCGGGCACGGTCAGGCCGATCGTGGCCAGCACCGAGCCGAGCAGGACATTCACGGCGCGCTGCATCTGGTTCCGTGCCGATGCCTTGATTGCGGCGAGGCCCTCGGGCGCCAGGATCAGGATCGCGACGACGAGACCGACAAGTTCCACCGGAAGGCCACCTCCGCGCACCCTGTAATCGAGCAGGTGGGCGAGTTGCTTGGAGAGCAGGACAACCGGGACAAGGTGAAGGATCAGTAGAGCCGCCTCTACCGTGATGGATGAGTGACTGGCGGGGTCTTGGGATTCCTCGGGTTCCCAGTCCGTCTCATTGAAGAACTCCCGGTGTCTCATCGTCTGCACGGCGAGGAAGACCCCGTAAATGATCAGCGAGAGCAGGATCAGGCTGGCCGCATGAAGCGTGGAGAACATGCCGTCGCCTCCCGAGCGCGTGAAATTGGGAAGCACCATCGAGAGGACCGAGAGCGGCAGGATGAGGCCCAGGAATGAATTCACCCCCTTGAGGTTGAAGTTCTGCTCTCCGAATTTCAGGCCGCCGGTGAGCAGTGCGGCTCCTAGCAACCCTCCCAGCACCACCATGACAACGGAGAACATTGTGTCCCTGGCCAGTGCCGGGTTGTTGCCGTTGAGCATCAGGGCGGAGATCATCATCACCTCGATGCTCGTGACGGCAAGGGTGAGAATGATCGTGCCGAGTGGTTCGCGGAGAATTTCCGCAAGGTGGTCGGCGTGACGCACCACGGAGAACGAAGCCGCAAGCATGACCGCGAAGAGCCAGAGGAAAAGAAGCCATCCGAAGCCGAGCCCGGGATTCGTTCCCAGCCAGTCATGGCCCTTCATCAGGAAGGCCGCCGTGGTCCCGTAGCCGGCCAGCAGCACCCACTCGCGGCGGATGAGTCCCGGGAGGAATTCCCGGTGTTTGGATGAATCGTTTTTCATGAAGGAGTCAGTTCTGTTTCGGGATCACACTGATCTTCCCGTCGTTCTCAAGGATCGCCGCCCTGATCGCGTTCACGTCGGCATGCCCGGCCTTGTGCACGGCAGCGATGAGCTGCCTCAAGTGAATCGACATGTTCCACATCCCTTTCCGATTACCGGATTCGACCGGGCGCTTCCATTCCTTTCAGGTTGTCAATTCGGGGCGGACTGTCATTCAATGCCTTCCATGAAGTTCATTGGGAGACTTGCCCTCTTGGGCTTCACGATCACCACCATGAGTGCCGCCGATGTCACCGCCGTCATGAAGAGCCCTTCGCTGGTTTACCGGCTCAAGGGGAGCAACGGGGCGTTCCTCGGTCAGATCCAACCCTCGGGAGGCGTCCTCTCGGTCGGTTGCGACGGAGAGACCATTGCGATCCTCTCACCGCACGGAGTCGTCTCCCGCTATAATGCGGAGAACGGCGCCTTCATGGGCCAGATGCAGCCTGGTCCGGGATGCACTGGTGTCCAGGTCACCGGGGGCGTTGTGCTCGTCCAGTCACCTCACCTCGTTCGCCGTTACAATGCACGTAATGGCGCCTTCATGGGCCAGAGCCAGTTTTAGTAAGGATTAGACCTGAGGAGGTGCAGAGGCGGAGTCGGGCTTCCGGGCGCGAGTTCTATTCGGTCAGCGGATCAGAACACGCCAACTGGAGTTCGAGAGGGCTTCCTTGAGGGCTTTTAGAACCTTCGGGAATTTCGCGAGCCACGCCGGAGGCTTCCCTCCTTGGATGAGGTGATCCAGTGTTCCAAGGAAGAGCGGGATCTGTTCCTCCTCCGCGACCTGCAGATCTTCCGGGAAGCAGGCATCCAGGATCCATGTGCCTCCCACCGTTGTGATCGCCAGTTCACCCGCCCACCGTGCGATAGTCGCGGACGGCTTTCCGGGGAAACGTTCACCGATCATTGCCAGAATTCGCTCCCGATCCGGAACCGTCAGCAGCAGTGCGAGGAAGAAGCGGTGTTCCACATCCTCGATGGAGGAGCGCATGGCCACCAGGGCATCGCGACGGACGATCTCGTCGAGTGTCGGTGAGATCATCACGGCGGCCTTCCCGTGCTTCTTGGTGAAGGTCTTCCAGACCCGTTCCCAAGCCCCGATCGCACGCAGGTGACCCATGCAGTTCTGCAGGATAAAGAATCCCCGTTCCAGATCCAGCTTCCCGAGCATGGTGTTCACCAGAGCCGCATAACGGTCATCACCCGTTCTCTCCATTGCGTCGAGCAACTGCTTCCTGCGCAGGGTCAGGGCATCATCCTTCACCGGATCGAGAGCCACATGAGGCGTCAGGTAGGTGAACTGCGGAGACGAACCGGGATCCGCATGAGTCCTCACCACCACCGTCACGGAGGGTGTCTCCAGGTGGAAGAGCGAATGGATGCATCCGTTACCCGAGAGGATTGGAACCGTTGATCCGGTCTTCAGGAGCCCGGTTTTTTTGAGCTTCAGATCACCGAGGCGGAAATGGGCCGTGACGGGGAGGGGATTCAGGAACTCGAACTCGGAGTGGATGCTCGATCCCTCCATCACGTGAAAGGCTCCCGAGAATCCGTGCTGGTGGATATCGGTCGTCCCATCCAGCCAGAAGAGCAATTGGATGTAGAACTTCGGGTTATCGAACACGATCAACTCCGGTTGCCCGAATCCGGAGGAGGTCTGGAACGGTTGCGCGTCATCGAGTAGGAAATCGCGCATCAGTTCCTCCAGATCGACATGCTTGGCGGGGGGCTTTTCCTCAAGGGCCCGGGTCGCGATGTCAGGGAAGGCCTCCAGGGAGAAGTTTTTCTTCTCCCATCGCGCATAGACCCTCTTTCCCAGTTCACTGAAATACTTGTTCATCGGGGCGACTTTCCTTCAGGAAGTCCTTTCCAGCAAGATTTGAAAACTGTGCAGGGATGAGCAGGTTGGAGTGCCGAAGGCAGCCCAAGTGAAGAAAGTGGCGGCTCTCATGGGAATGAGCGAATCAATTGGCGCAAGGTGTTGGCCGATAGGAGTTTCGGAGAACTTCCAAGGTTCTTCGCTGTTTTCAGTGGGTGAGGTTGGTAAGAAGGTGGGATGACACCAGAAAGGCTATTTCACGAGTTGCTTGGATTGGGGATGAGTTGGGAGGTAAGGGGATGCGAATTTGAT
>JBEAOJ010000161.1:0-8034 GCA_041164985.1 Verrucomicrobiota bacterium
AGACGATCATGTCCCCGGCGCGCAGACCGGCTTCCTCGGCGGGGCTTCCCTGTTCGACCGCGACCACCCGCGTGCGGGAATTTCCCTCGGGCACGGCGGCCTCCTCGACGACCGTTCCGACTCGTCCGGGATTGATCCTTCCGAAGCGGAGGAAATCACGATGCAGTTTCTCGATGGCCCCTGCAGGCAGGATCCGGCATGAGGTATTGCCTCCGCCCATGACCATGCCGATGAGTTTTCCGGAGAGGTCCAGAACTGGTGAACCTGCCTCTCCTTGGGCAAGGGGGATGCCGGCGATCAGATGGGGAACGCAAAAGTAGCGGTTTCCCTCATGCGTTGCAGTTCCCGTGATCATCCCGAGCGAGACGGCCGCGTTCTCATCCCGGGTCATGCCGATCGCAACGACGGGGGTGAGGGAAGGGGCATTGGTGAGGGGATGCGGTGGCAGGAAGATTCCTGCCGCCGAGGGAGGGCCTCCGATCGCTTCTCCTCCGATCTTGAGGAAGGCCACCCCGCTGCGCGGATCGATGGCGGCTACGGTGGCGGGGTAATCATGTCCCGATCGGCGGACGGTGATTTCACCGCCGGAGATCACGAGGTCGGCGAGGGTGCAGATGGTGCCGGTGGGATCAAGGAGGAATCCGGTTCCGTTCACCTCGCCGCGCTGGTCACGGCACCGGACCCTGACGATGGCGGCCGGTTTATCCTTGGACAATGTCCTGATTGAGGAGGTGACCTTGGAGGAGAGTGAAGCATCGGGAGAGGGGGTCGCAGGCAAGGAAGCCGACGCGAGCACGGGCATCAACCCGCTCAGCAGAATGGAATTAGAAACTGATCGGCGATTCATGGTTCGCCGGGCGGGCATTGAGCATGTAAGCCGGTGGGAAGAGGGAGGCGGAGCGTTGGGATTGGGGATCCACTCGCAGCGACACGGGTTGCATCTTCTGAATCGTGACAGGCGTCTGCTGGTAGGAGGCCGCAAAGGCGCGCGGGGCCGGGGACTGAGCGGGATGACTGATGATCGCGATGCTCGCGATCACCGCGACCGCCGCCGCGCCGGCGAAGGCCATGGTCGGAACCCGGAACTCCGACAGAAGCGCGTGTAATCGTTCCATGAGGAGTGTCCTCAGTGAGGGTTTCAGCAACTCCGCACGCTGACGGTGGTGGAAATCACGGAGAAAATCCTCGAAATACCCCTCCGGAGGCTGCTCGTATCGCTTTAGTCGGATGACTCGGTGCATCGGTTCGTGGCTCATGTCGCGGCTTCTGGGGTGGGGTGTTGAATCCGTATCCGTAATGGGAGCTTAGTTTTTCTTAAACTCATGGAGCGAGTTTTGCAACTGGCGGTGGGCATAAAAGAGTCGGGAACGCACGGTCCCTTCCGAGATCTTGAGGATCTTGGCGATTTCCGCATGGGGCATGCCTTGGATATCGAACATGGTGACCACGATTCTATGGTCATGAGACAGCCTCATCATGGCCGCGTTCAATTTTTTCTGAAGTTCGTGGATCGAGACCTGCTTGGTCGGGTCACCGTTGCCGTTGCTGGTTGCTGCTATGAAGTCGGGGTCGTTCTCGATGTTGCTGTCCGGGTCGTTGAGGCTCGGGTGCTGTCGACGGTTCCTTTTCTTCAGGAAATTGATCGTCATGTTGACGGCGATCGAGTGCATCCAGGTGTAGAAACTCGATTTGCCCCGGAAATTGCAGATCGAGCGGTAGGCCTTGGAGAAGACATCCTGAAGCAGATCGTTGGTGTCCTCGTGGTTCGAGGTCATGTGGTAAATCAGCCCGTAGAGCCGGGGGCTGTAGCGGACCACCAGTTCATCGAATGCCGACGGGTCCCCCCCCTGGGTGCGCGCGACCAGTTCCTGATCGTTGTCGGGGGTTGTTTCCGTCTCCGTGCTCATGCGAGGGGTGAATGCATAACAGGAGTGGTGCCTTCGCGGAATTCCTTTCGTGGGAAAAGTTGGGCTGAAGGATGAGACCTGTGGGGTGGTGCTGAACCTTCATATTTTTGGCTTTTGGGATGAACCGGGCTTCGGGATACCCCATTGCTGGAAATTATTTGGAGTCAAAACAATGATGTGACTGATGAGCAATCGGACACTCATGCTTGGCACATATGGGGCGCTCGTTGGAGTCGGGATCTGGGGGCTCTGCGCGCTCTGGTCCCATTATGGTCCCAGCCGGGTTCCGGCAAACTGGAGTTTAGCAACCCCCAATCCTAAATCTATCGGACTGGATATGATAAGGTCGCCGGCTCTCAGACTCCGAGAAGCCTGGTGATACGGTCGCTGAATTCGTCGGCGAAGGGAGACGCCGGTCTCAGCCAGAAGTGTGACGCTACCCCATACCGGGGCCAGCGTGTCCGCATCAGCGTGTGGATCAAGACCGATGGCGTAAACGGCGCCGATGCGTTGTATGTCGTTGTAAAGGATCAAGCGGGGATCATGCTTGCGCAAGGTGGGTACTTTGTGAATGGCTCTCGTTATTGGCGTCAGTATGCGGCGGTGGTCGATGTTCCCGAGGATGCTGCCTCTCTTTTTTACGGCATGACGCTCCACGGTGCCGGAAAGGCTTGGTTCAACGATCTGCAGATCAATGTGGTGCCGAACACCGTGAAGCTCCAGCAGTGGCAGGTGCCCGATTTTTCGGCGGTGCCGAAGTTCAAGCCGGGGTCTCTCCTCGCCGTTTGCGACGGCGGCTCGCTTGAAGAGTCCGAGGCGGAAGGCCGGTTCCTCAAATCCGATTTGATGGATGGGAAGCCCTTTCGCGTCAGCTCCAGGACCATTGCCGAGGATTACGCGGGCAAAAAACTCCGCCTCAGGGCGCGGCTCAAGACGGCGGATCTTCAGGGGGGTACAGTCGCGATCTATTTCAACTCCCTAAGCCAAGGCACCGACGATTATTTTACCGGATGGTCCGAGCCGATTTCGGGAACCACGGAGTGGAAGGATTATGACTGCGCGATCCCAATCAGCGGCCAGAAGGCGATGGTGACGGCAGGCATCTACGCGCGGGGGAAAGCGGGTTCGGTTTTCCTGAAAAGCCTCGAATTATCCCTTGCCGATGACAGCCCTCCGGGTGGTGAGGGTTTTGAGGTAATGCAGTGGACGTGGCCTGAATCGCCTGTCCTGGCAACCCCGATGAATCTGGATTTCTCAAAATGAACAGGAACCGTGCTTTTACTCTTATTGAGCTGTTGGTGGTCATCGCGATCATCGCCGTTCTGGCCGCGCTGATCTTCCCGGCTTACCAGTCTGTGCAGGGCAGGGCGGATGCCGCCAAATGCATGACGAACCTGAGGCAGATCGGGGTGAGGCTGTTTGCTTTTGCCTCCGAAAATGACGGGGTTTTTCCGATCGCCGGAATGGTTATCCAAAGAGGTGCGGTCGATCCGAACACCCAGAAGCCCGCATGGACAGAGCAACTTGCCCCTTATGTTGGTAACGACTGGAAAATCTTCCAGTGCAAATCGGCGGCCAAAGCCGTAGCCTGCAATAAGAAAACGAGTTACTTTCTCGGCGCCCGTGCAGCCTTCCTGCAAGAGGGAACCTCGGCGGCTGTGCGACAGTCAAAAATCACCAGTCCTTCCCGTCTGATTCTTGCGGGAGACAATCTCCATGCGGGGTTTAGTGTGACAGATGCCGACAAAGATGATTACAGCGCGAATTGTCCCTTTGCCGGCCCACCGTGCCACTCAGGCAAGAGTAACATCCTCTTTGCAGATGGCAGTGTGCGTGCCTACGGCAGGTTCACTGCCTCGGAGATGCAGTGTTCCTACGACGATCCAAACGCCGTGTATTGAAAGTCAAAGATCAAAAGGGTCAGTCCCTCGTATTGTCACTTTCTGTTCCCTCTTTTTTCATATTTTCTTCTTCATTTTCCCTTTTTCCTTATCCCTTCGACCCTCGGCCTTCAGAGTCTGGGTTAAACCAATTTCATCAGATTTCTCCGTGAACAGAGTCTTCCAAATATTCTCCCTCTTACTTCTGAGTGAGTGCCTCCATGCCGAGGTCACGTTGCCGGCGATTTTCGGCGACCACATGGTGCTCCAGCAGGGAACGACCCTGCCTGTCTGGGGATTTGCGGCGCCCGGCGAGCGTGTCTCCGTTTCCTATGCCGACCGTCATGGCGAGACCGTTGCCGATGCCACGGGACGTTGGCGAGTGACGCTTCGCCCTCTCCCTTGTTCCAAGGGTGCCGGGAGCATGGTCATCAACGGTTCCAACCGGATCGAGTTGCACGATGTCATTGTCGGGGATGTCTGGGTCTGTGTGGGTGAGGGGAACATGGCCTATCCTCTTTCCGAGGCGACAGGTGGCAAGCAGGCTGCGGCGGTCTCCGACCGGGGTCTTCGATGCTTCACCCCGACATCGCGTGCCTCATCGCGATCTGATGCCAAAGGATCGGGGCAATGGGTTGTCTGCGATCCCGAAACGGCTCCTTCCTTCCCAGCTGTGGGGTTCTTCTTTGCGCGCGATCTGAGAGCCTCACGCCATATTCCCGTTGGAATCATCAACTGCTCCACCACTGATCCCGCCCCCATCACCACATGGATGAGTCCCCGAGCCTCGCAGGGGATTCCGGGAATGCGTGGAAACCCCCGGACTCCGCATGCCGCGCACTTCAACGGAATGATCGCGCCGATCCTCCCCTACGCGATCACGGGAGCCATCTGGTATCAGGGGGAGTCGGACGAGGGCGAGGGAGCGATCCCCTACCGCATCCTGCTTCCACGACTCATTCGTGACTGGCGCGAGAAGTGGAGGCAGGGACCATTCCCCTTTTTCGTCGTCTCCCAGGCGGGGTTCGGTGCCGAGGAGGGCCCCGCAGTCGAGCCGATGTTTTCTGACGACGGAACCCATCGCCGCGCCGTGCCCTGGCTTCGTGAGGGGGTTGCAAGTGTCACCACGATTCCCTTCACGGGGATCGCCGTTGCCACGGATTTAGGTCTTCCTGATGACCGTCATCCTCCTGACAAGCTCGATCTGGGGCGTCGCCTGGCACTTCTTGCCCGTCACCGTGTCTATGGTGAGGAGGTTCCCGATTCGGGGCCCCTTTTCCGATCGATGAAGATCGAGGGGAACAAGGTTCGCGTCACTTTCGAGAGTCAGGGTGGGGGGCTTGCCACGGGCATCTCCCCGGCGATGGCAGTGGGTGCCAATGGGATCGGATCGAGCCTCACGACCTCGCTCAAGGGATTCGCCGTCGCGGGGGAAAACCGCAAATGGTTTCCGGCGACGGCGAGGATCGATGGAAATGATGTCATCCTATCCAGCGATGCGGTGCTTCATCCCGTGGCGGTTCGCTACAACTGGAGGGGCTTCCCCGTTGGGAATCTCTACAACAAAGTGGGTCTCCCCGCCCCCCCGTTCCGCAGCGATAGGGATCAGCCGAACTGATCGGAAAAGCCAGGATCAAAGTTACTGCCCAGGGGAGAGGCCGTAGGTGAAGGTTCGGGACTGCTAAAAAGCTGAAATGTTGCAATCAGGTGTTCCGGAAGGCAATGTGATGGGCTACCGCTTATCTGGTTATTCAGGTTTGGCGGCCACCTTTTCGAATCCTTGAAAATCCTCGACCGCTATCTCCTGACCGCACTCGGGGTCGCCACGCTCATGGGGGTGGCCTTGCTGAGCCTGGTGCTCGTGCTGGGGAATGTCTTCAAGGAGATGCTCGATCTGCTCATCAACCACAATGTGCCGCTCGAGACGATCTTTGCCTTTGTGGCCTTCGTTCTTCCCTTCTCCATGACCTTCACGATCCCATGGGGGTTCCTGACTGCCGTGCTTCTGGTATTCGGTCGTCTCTCGGCTGACAATGAAGTGATCGCCCTCCGGGCCAACGGCGTCAGCTTTCCCAGGATTTTCATGCCGGTGCTGGGTGTGGCGCTGCTGCTGGTCGGCGTTTGTTTCTGGATCAACGTGGAGGTGGCTCCTAAGGCCCAGTATGCGATGATGACCTCGCTCTTCCGCATCGCCACGCATGATCCGGCATCGATGTTTCAGGCGGACGAGGTTGTGGATCAGTTCCCCGACCGACGTGTCTACGTCGGAAGCCGCGAAGGCGAGTTGATGAAGAACCTGATCGTCTTCGAGATCGACGAGAAAGGAGTCCCCTCGAAGGTGGTCTTTGCCAAGACGGGCACCATCACGACCGATATCCCGCATCAACGCCTCCTTCTCAAGGTGCAGGATGCACACTTCGAGCAGAGGGACTCCCGCCAACCCGACAATGTCGACCTGATCACCCAGGGGATCACGATGAAGGAGGGAGTCTTTCCGATGTCGCTGCAGAAGCTCATCGACAGCAGGAAGCGCAACAAGCCGCTGACCTCCCATACGCTCGGCGAACTCAATGAGGAAGTCTCCAAGCCCGATTGCCAGCGCCCGCTCGCTTACCGGGTTGAAATCAGCAAGCGCTTCTCGATGTCGCTGGCGGCACTGGCCTTCGCCCTCATCGCGGTGCCGCTGGGAATCACGGCCCACCGCAAGGAGACATCGGTCGGGTTTGCCCTGAGTCTGGTCATCGCCTTCTGTTACTTCTTCTTTATCCTGGTGGCCGAGGCGCTGAGTAAGAATTCCGCCATGCCGGGAGGTTTGCCGATCTTCATGATCTGGCTTCCGAATCTCCTCTTCACAGGCCTGGGAGTCTGGCTCTTCGCCAGGCTTGCCAGAAAATGATGCCCGCTATGACGACACCCCGTTCCGAAGAACAGATCATCGAGGAGTTGGTGGGAAGCCTGGCCAAGGGCCGGAGCGCCGATTTTCTCAGGGACATGATGGAGACGGTCATCCGCTATGGGAAAGACAACGCATCCCTCTCCGATCTCAAGCTGATCAGCCGCTCGATGCGGGAAATGCGTTACGCGGCCTCCGTCTTCAGGAAATACGACAAGGTGCGCAAGGTGGCCGTCTTCGGATCGGCAAGAACCCGTGCGGAGGAGCCCGATTTTCAACTGGCCCGCGAATTCGCGCGCAGGATCGTGGAGGAGAAGTTCATGATCATCACCGGCGGAGGGGACGGCATCATGGGGGCCGCCCAACAGGGGGCCGGGGCGGAGAAGAGCTTCGGGTTGAATATCCGGCTCCCCTTCGAGCAGAGCGCCAACCCCGTGATCGCGGGCGACCCCAAGCTGATCAACTTCAATTATTTCTTCGCCCGCAAGCTGAGCTTCGTGAAGGAGACCAGCGCCTTCGTGCTGTTTCCCGGCGGCTTCGGGACGCTCGACGAGGGGTTCGAGGTGCTGACCCTGCTCCAGACCGGCAAGACCTCCATTGTGCCGATCATCCTGATGAATCGCCCCAACGGCTTCTACTGGGAGACCTGGCGCCGCTTCCTTGACAACGACCTGCTGGAACTCGGCCTGATATCCCGTTCCGACTTCCATCTCTTCACGATCACCCATGACGTCGACCGCGCCGTCGAGGAGATCAAGCATTTCTACAAGGTCTTCCACTCCTACCGATGGGTGCGCGACGAGATGATCATCCGGCTCAACAAAAAGCTCACACCTCACGCGCTCGAGACGCTGAACCAGCAATTCGATCACCTGCTCTCCTCCGGCCATATCGTCCAGCGCGAGGCTCTTCCGGAGGAGGCCGATGACCGTGATCTCAAGGGTCTTCCCCGCCTCGTCCTCATTCCGCGCAAGCGGGAGTTCGGCATGCTGCGCCTTCTCATCAACGCGATCAACGATTCCGCCGTCCTGGAGGAGCCGGCCGCCGATTCCGCCGTGGTGATTTAACCCAAACTCCGAAGATGAAAGAGATGAGTTGGCGCAAGATGGTGGCCGATAGGAGTTGCGGAGATTTCGAGGGCGTATCGATTGATACAGGCGAGAATCGACAAGACTTCTTTGCGGTCAGTAGATTGTGTCAAATCGCTCTCCTCAACTTCGGAGTTCGGCTTTAACCCGGTTGAAGAAGGCTCCTTTCGTCGTTAGAATCAACGCTTCATGAAAAAACCCGCATCCGTAGCCCTCTATGACACGACCCTGCGTGACGGGACGCAGGGGGAGGGGATTTCTTTCAG
>JBEAOJ010000162.1:0-5215 GCA_041164985.1 Verrucomicrobiota bacterium
GTGGGAGAGCAGGTCGGTGTACCAGTCGATCGCGAGCGAGGGGTGATGACCGCCCTGCATCAGGATCTGGATCCCTCCGGCGGCGGTCAACTCATCGAGCTTCTGATCAATCTCCTCGAAGGTGATCACATAGCTGTCGGCATCCTTCTCGGTCCGGTAGAACGCGCAGAACTTGCAATAGACGTTGCAGATATTCGTGTAGTTGATGTTACGGTCGATGATGTAGGTGACGACATCGTTCCCCTGTCCGTCATAGGCCCCGGCCAGCGCCAGCTTCCTGCGGTGATCGGCAAGGGCGCCGAGTTCCTCCAGCGGCAGACGGTAGAGCTCAAGCGCATCCCCGGGGGTGATGCGCTCCCCCTCGATCACGCGGTCGATCAGACTTTCGGCAACGGCTGCTGGCATGGGGAAACCTTAAAACCGCCGGGATGAAATTAAAAGGATGAACGAAGTTCTACGCTTCCCGAGGGAACCGGTTCCCTAGCATCATACCCTGATGAGGCGCTTCCTGAAACGGCTTGGCATCGGCTGCGCGTTTCTCGTGTTGCTTTTCTTTGTTGCCCTTCCGGTGTGCGCACAGTTCGGAGTGGCGGGGTGGTGCGCCCGCGTCTGCAGCAATCTCGCATGGAAACACACCGAGTCGTTGCTCAGGTCGAAGGGCGAAAAGTTGACCTTCGAGGAATTGGTCGCTCCCCCTCCCGAAGATGCCGCGAACTTCTTTTCAGCACCTCTTTGGCTTGAACTGTTCTATTCCGGACGCCCCAAGGAGCAATGGCAGATCAATCAATGGAAGGTGCCGCTTACATCTGAGGAAACGGATCGGCTGATGACGACCCTGCCTGAGCGGAAATCTCCTCCTGAAGATCGCTCCAAAGCACTGATGGCTCTGAAGAAAAGCTTGGGAGCATCATCTGATCCGAAAAGTTCCTCGGCAGTCGCAAAGCTCACTTTGGATTTGGCGGAACCGGCAACTTCCACACTCCTGATGATTGCAGAGTTATCCAAGAGGCCGGGAGCCTCGCTTCCCATAAGATACCAGGACGGTTTTGGTGCCGCCATGCCCCATCTGACCCCGGTTCTTGGATTGGGACAGGTGCTAGGCGCGAGGTGTCACGCCCATCTCGCACTGGGAGATTCACCAAACGCCGCCGCGGACATCGCAGGACTACTAGCCCTGCAGAAGTCCCTTGAGAATGAACCGGTCGTGGTGCCTTTTCTGGTCAGGCAGGCCCTGATAACGATTGCTCTCGAGGCGATCAATCGTGGGATTTCCCTCCACGGATGGAGAGAAACCCAGCTTTCCGGCTTCGAGCAAAACCTTCGGGAAATTCAGCTTCAGCGGAATCTTGAGATCTGTCTGAGGGGCGAGCGGGCGTGTGTGAACACACTGCTTCGGAATCCAAACCAATCAATCGTCGAGGGAAGTCGAAAACTTCCCGGCCGTTCGATTCTCCCGCTCCAGGTTGCAACGTTCAACCGGATCATGCAGCACACGCTTGAGAATCTCGAACAGCCGCCGGGGAAACCATGGAACAGCAGCGTGCCCGTTTTTCCCGAGATTCAAGCCTTGAAGCAATCCCCCCGCTGGATACAGGCGGTGAATCTCCTGGCCCTGCTTTGCCTGCCTGCATTGGAGGGAAGCGTGATTTTGGCCGCTCAAGGACAGACCCAAGTCAATCAGACCATCATCGTCTGCGCGCTGGAGCGCTATCGGATCGGGCAAGGCTCCTACCCCTCCTCCCTCAATGCCTTGGCGCCCGGGTATCTCGCCGCGCTCCCAACGGCCCCCACCACGGGCAAACCGATGCACTATCGCCTCCAACCTGACGGAACCTTTCTCCTGTGGGCCCCGGCCTGGAATCTGAAAACCCTCGACGGCCGGCCGGGAGAGTTTCGAGGGGAAGGCGACATCGTCTGGAACCAGCCTCTTCCAATGAAGAAGAAACCCTGACCCGCGAAGGTTTGAACGATCACTGAATCGACCATCGACCAGGGCTGGCTACTCCAGCTCGAAGTTAATGTTGATGGTATACCCCGCACCTCCACCCATCCCTTCCGGCACGGGTGCTGAGAAGTTCGCATAGCGGGATCCTTCAGGGCGGCACTGCTTTGCGGCAGCAAAGTGCCGTTCAAATCAGCAAATGGTCAACAGCGGCCTGCATGGGATTTAATCAGCGATTCCCCAAGAGGCCGTCTGAAAAATTGGGCATGACGCGCGAGAGCAAGGGCGTTCTGGATGGTGAGGCACCTGCGAGGGGGAATCCCCGCGGCGAGCTTTGACACCGCGCAGGGAACGCAGCCAGACAGCTTCCCTTGCTCGCGCCCGAAGGGTTGGGTGGCTTTTGCCATTGGCCAGCGTCGGATCGGACGGGTCAAGACCGCACGGGTATTGCCACCGTCTTGCCTCCTTGACCAACGAAAAAATCCCCGCCAACGCGGCTCTCCCGAGTTTTCAGACAGTCTCTAAGGGAGCGCCAACCTATCCTTTTTGCTTGTCGGGAATGTCCACGCTGATGAGATCCAAGGGTGATTTACTCCCCTTATCCCTGGCTGCTTACTGCACTCGGTTCCTATCTGCTCGGATCGATCCCGGCCGGATTTATCGCGGGTAAGATCTGCGGCATCGATCTCCGCACGCAGGGTAGCGGGAACATCGGCGCCACCAATGCCCTGCGGGTCCTTGGAAAGAAGTGGGGCTACGCTGTCTTCCTCTTCGATTTCCTGAAGGGATGGCTTCCCGTGAAATTTGCCCTGATCTGGAGCACTTTCGCAGCCATTGATCCAGCCTCCGCCCCCGGCGCGCTTGCCGCCCTTGGTGCACTCATCGGCCACAGCTTTCCGGTGTGGCTGGGATTCAAGGGGGGCAAGGGGATTGCCACTTCGGCGGGAGTGATCGTCGCGCTCTTCCCTCAGGCATTCCTCTTCTGTCTGGGTGTCTGGCTTCTGCTCTTCACGACGACGCGCTATGTCTCGGTCGCCTCGATCGGGGCATCGATTGCCCTGCCCTCGGCTGTCGGCGCCCTCTTCCTGCTCCACCGCGCTGACTGGCTGGAATTGGCGGTCTCGATCGCGATGTGCTTCCTGGCTGTCTGGCGTCATCGGTCAAACATTGCCCGCCTACGAGCGGGGACCGAATCCCGCTTCGAACGCAAAAAGAAATGAGTGCCTCGACAGTAGCCGTTATCGGCGCGGGAGGCTGGGGAACGGCTCTGGCACTCGTCATGGCCCGCCGCGGCCTTCATGTTCCGCTCTGGGGCCACGATGCACGCCATGTCGAGGTGATGCGGTGCGAGCGAGCCAACGAGAAATACCTTCCAGGCATCATGCTCCCCGACGGGATCCTTCCAACCCCGGAATTGGCCGAGTGCCTCGATACCGAAATTCTCTTTGTGGCCGTCCCCTCGAAACATCTCGCCGAGGTGACCGACCGGATCGCCGAAACCGCGGGATCGCGGAAGCCCGTGCTGGTCTCCTGCACCAAGGGGATCGAGCGTGAGCGGGGTCTGCTCATGAGCGAGGTGATTGCAGCCCGTTTTCCCGGAGCCACGATTGCCGTCCTCTCGGGCCCCAATCTCGCGGGCGAAATCGCGAAGGGGATTCCTGCCGCGGGTGTGATCGGCTGCGGGGAGCCCGATGCACTGAAATCCATCCAGTCACTGTTCGAAGGGACCAGCTTCCGTGCCTACACGAGCGGCGATCTGCGCGGGATCCAGCTTGGAGGCGCCCTCAAGAATGTCTTTGCCATCGCGGCCGGCATCTCCGACGGACTCGGCCTTGGTGAGAATGCCAAGGCGGCTCTGGTCACCCGGTCCCTTGCGGAGATGACGCGTCTCGGCACTGCGATGGGAGGAGAGCGCGAAACCTTCGGCGGTCTCAGCGGGATCGGAGACCTCATGGTCACCTGCTTCAGCGAGCGGAGCCGGAATCATCAGGTCGGGTTCCGCCTCGGTCAGGGCGAGACGCTTTCCGGAATCACCGCCTCCATGGCCATGGTGGCGGAGGGCGTCCCGACCGCCGCCAGCGCCCACGCCTCCGCGCGGCGCCTTGGCGTCGAAACCCCAATCATCGACGAGGTTCACGCCCTGCTGCAGGGGGCCAAGTCCCCCGGCGAGGCCATGAAAGCGCTGATGAACCGCCAGTTGAAGGCCGAGGGCATTTAGAGCGCTTTAAATTCCAAAGGTAATCCTCCGGCTTTGCCGGAGGACTCCCGAAGTTTGACATTTCCGGGATTGGCAAGGCGGAAAGGGTTGGGGAATCCCAAGGGATGGTTTTTCCATGAGTAAAAAAGCCAAAGAAAAAGATGATGACTGGAAATGAGTCGGGAGGAAGTTTCGATAAGAGTTGGTCACGTGGAGCAAGGAAATGACTCAAGGGGGCGAGCTTCAATTGCACTGGGGTGAGGATCATGATGCCCGCGGCCCATGGCTTGCCCGGTGGTTGCTTCGCATCCGCTACGGCTTCCCGCAACGGCCCCTATGCGATTTAATCACATGAGGGTAAATTCCCCGCCCCTTGGGGCGACCCAATAAAAAAAAGAAACTAAATACCCCGCTGCTTGCGGCGGGGTTCTTTATTCAGCGCTTCCTTAAACCAACGATATAACATTGACCCCAAACTACTAACTTCCATCTACCAACTACCAAACCGCATCTTGGGCGGTTTTCGTCTTGTTCCGGAAAGCCTCTCTTATAGTCTTTTCCCATTATGTCCACGGCTACTGTGCCCACCATGCATCCTCATGCGACGCCCGTTTCGACCCCGATGGCGTTCGATTCCAAGATCGAGGGAAACATCATCATCACCAAGCTCGATGCCGCCATCAACTGGATGCGCAAGAACTCGCTCTGGCCGATGCCGATGGGACTCGCCTGCTGCGCCATCGAACTCATGGCCGCCTCCTCCTCCCGCTTCGACATCTCCCGATTCGGCGCCGAGGTGATGCGCTTCTCTCCGCGCCAGTCCGACGTGATGATCGTGGCCGGTACGGTGACCTACAAGATGGCCCTTTCCGTGAAGCGCATCTACGAGCAGATGCCCGAGCCCAAGTGGGTGATCGCGATGGGGGCCTGCGCCTCCTCCGGCGGGATGTACCGGAGCTACGCGACGCTCCAGGGGGTCGACCAGATCATCCCCGTCGATGTCTACATCTCCGGATGCCCTCCCCGCCCCGAGGCCCTGCTTGACGGCCTGATGAAGCTTCAGAACAAACTCATGA
>JBEAOJ010000163.1:0-2828 GCA_041164985.1 Verrucomicrobiota bacterium
TGCGGGTAGCCGTCGGGCTTTGGGTGCTTTTCGCACTCATCGTAGGGATCATCGTGGCGGCCCGACCCGACAAGCGCACCGTCACCCCGGAGTATCGTCAGGCCTCCGAGAAGTGGTGGGCTGGCAAAGATAGTCCCTACGACATGAGCCAGGGGGGGTACCTCTACCTTCCGCAGGAAGCGATCCTCTACACTCCCTATCAGGTTCTGCCGAAACGCGTCGGTGAACCGCTATGGCGCTGGACCGGACTTGCCCTTCTGGCCTTGGGACTCTGGCGTACTGCCGGACTGATGAGCCCTACCCGACGAAACAGCCTTTTTCTCGCCGCCACGATCCTGGTGATCCCGGCATCCCTCTCCAGTGCCCGCAACGGTCAGGTCAACCTCCCTCTCGCGGGCCTGATGCTCCTCTCCGTCTCGGCTCTGGCCCGGTCGCGCTGGAACATGGCAACCCTCTGGCTCCTGCTCGCGGTGATGCTCAAGCCGATCGCTCTGGCTCCAGCACTGCTGGCTGCGGCCTGTCATGCGCCGCTCCGCCTGCGCTTGGCGGGCGGATTCCTTCTCTGTCTCGGAGCCGCGTGGATTCATCCCGATCCCGGTTATGTCACCTCAGAGTACCAGCACTTCTGGGAGAAATTCCTGCTGGCGGGGCAACCCGCGGAAAACACCTTCAGTGATTTTTTCGGGATGCTCTGGCTCTGGGGCATCCACCCGTCGCCCGCCGTGATCTCGGGAATCCGGGCCTTGGCGGCAATCGTGGCCCTGGCCCTCTCGCTTCATGTCATGCGGCGATTCCGCGGGAATCCACCGGCGCAGGCCTTCGGGGTCTTGCTGCTCGCCGCGCTCTACCTGATGCTCTTCAACCCCCGCACCGAGGAGAACTCGTACGTGATCCTGGCCGGCTTCACCGCGCTGATGGCAGGGCGGGGCATCCTTGAGGATTACCTAGAGGATGCCGGTCGCCCGGCCCTGCTCCTGACGCTCTTCACGTTGGCATTGGCCGTGGAGTGCTACGGCCACCCGATTTTCCCGCTCACCAAAATCTGGTTCAAGCCGCTCGCCACGTTGATCTTTGCGATCGTGCTCGTTGCCGGGGATTTTTCCCTGCTGAAGTTTCCACAGCAAGGGATTCGCGCCGCGGCGTGAACTCTGCCACACTGCCGCCATGAGCGCGCAGACCGATCTCCAGAATGAGCCCGTGGAAGAGCTGAAAACCTTCCTTCGTTTCCCGAGCATCTCGACCCAGCCTGAGCATGCCCCGGATCTCGATTCCTGCGCCGAATGGCTGCGCGGAAAACTCTCCTCGATCGGCTTGGAGGCTACCGTCCATTCCACACCCGGATCCCCGGTCGTCGTTGCCGCGACGCCGCGCGACCCTGCGAAGCGGACAGTCCTGATCTACGGCCACTACGATGTCCAGCCGCCCGATCCACTCGAGGGATGGACAACGCCCCCGTTCGAACCCCGGATCGAGGAAGGCCGGATCCATGCCCGTGGTGCCGCCGACAACAAGGGACAGATCCTCGCCCACATCCTTGGTGTCGCCGAGACGCTCCGCGAGAAAGGCTCCCTGCCGGTCAATGTCATCTTCCTGATCGAGGGGGAGGAGGAGATCGGCAGCCCGAATCTGGAGGAATTCCTCCGCGAGCACCGCGAGGAACTGTCCTGCGATCTCGTTGCGATCTCCGACACCGCGATGGCTCCAGGCAACAAGCCCGCCCTCACCTACGCCCTGCGAGGGATCGCCGCGATGGAACTTATCGTCCGCGGCCCGGCCCGCGACCTACACAGCGGCCTCTTCGGCGGCGCCGTGGCGAATCCCGTGACCATGCTTTCACGCCTGATCGCCTCGCTCCACGACGAGAACGGCCGAGTCCGGATCCCGGGATTCTACGACGCCGTGCGCCCGTTGGAACCTTGGGAAAGAACGGCGGCCTCGGATTTGGAAAAGGCATCCGGTGGCGATGATGCGATCAGGGAACTCGCCGGCGTGACCCAGCTTGTCGGCGAGAAGGGGTTCTCCACAATCGAGAGGATCGGAGCCCGCCCCACCGCCGAGGTGAACGGCATCGGTGGAGGCTATCAGGGGGCGGGAACCAAGACCGTCCTGCCCAAGGAGGCTTTCGCAAAGCTCACCTTCCGACTCGTGGCCGATCAGGACCCCGCCGTGATCCTGGCCGCAGCCGAGGAATACCTGCGATGTCAGACCCCTCCCGGCGTCCTGCTCGAAGTGATCACGGGCCACTCAGGCGCCGCCTACCAGTCGGATCCCAACTCGCCCGACGGCCTTGCCGCGCGCAAGGCGATCGCAGGAGCCTTTGGCGCGGAGCCCCTGCTCCTGCGTGACGGGGGGAGTATCCCTATACTGGCCACGCTCAAGGAGATCCTCGGCGTCGATTCCTACCTGCTCGGCCTAGCCAACCCCGACTCACGGATCCACTCCCCGGACGAAAACATGCTGATTGAGAATTTTCTGGGAGGGATTCGCATGAACCGGATCCTTCTCGAAGAGTTAGCTCGGGATATCGGCGGATAGCTGTGTTGGGCTGCGGTCGGAGTAGTTCACTACACCTTCCCTTGCCCGCCTTGCTCTCCATCCGATCTTCCGAGCCTTGGGGAGTTTTAGGAGATGCAAAGGCAGTCACGGAGTATAATCATTTCTGCCGCCCAAACCCAAGCGCACACCCTGTGCTCCTTTTGCTTGCCTGATGGCTTGAACGCCCCGCGTCATCACTTATTCTGCAACGATATGTCCGCCGATCCCACCGCTCTCTATTCCCGCAAAAATCCCTTTCCCGCCAAACTCCGCACCAACCGCAAGCTCACCGG